>NZ_JACAXD010000002.1:0-239125 GCF_013391485.1 Acinetobacter sp. SwsAc5 | reverse complement strand
ATCGTTTGAAGGATAAAAAAAGAATTGGGATTCAGCCCCAGGTTGAAACTTAATACGAGATCAAAGGGGTCAATTTTACTTTGCCATTTGTAAGGTAAAAGGGGTCAATTTTAGAATGCCGTTGACACATGTTTGAGCCGAGTCGGAACCAGTTAAATGCGGTATCAACTGTATTGGTAGAGCTACAAGACTGTAAATGTTTTTACTGTAATAAGCCGATGAGAAAAGGCAATTATGCAGTCGATCATTTCATTCCATGGTCTATGTACCCATCAGATACAGGGCATAACTTTGTATTGGCTGATTCAAACTGTAATTCTAAGAAAAGTAATCTACTCGCATCTGATGAGTTTTTGCATAAGTGGCAAGAACGTAACGAAGAACAGGATTTGATTATTGTGGATCGGATTTCTGTTCTTGGCTTTTTAACTGATAAGGAGCGTTCACATAAGGTAGCTGAGTGGGCATATGCTCAGGGGAAAGAAAATAATTATTTGATGTGGATGGGTTAAGTTTATAAGGAAGTGAAATGGCACGTTATCAATATGCAAAAAATGAGCATGGGGAAATTGTCAAAGCAGTTGATTTAGTCGGACAAGAAGTAAAGGCTGAATATACTTGCCTTGGCTGTGACAATCCTTTAATTGCTAAGGTGAATGGCAAAATAAAGAAACCGCATTTTGCCCATAAAACTGTACTTGAGTGTAATGGTGAAACGTATTTGCACAAATTAGGCAAACGTGCTTTTTTTGAAACTTATCAAAAATGTTTAGCTGAAAATGAACCATTTTACATTACCTTCCATGTGCCCAAGAAGTGCCAAAAATTTAAAAGAACAATTCGAAAGCACTGTGATCTAGGTTATATGGAGAAACGATTTGATCTAACGAGTTATTTTTCACAGATACAAGTCGAAAAGAAGCATGATCAGTTTATTCCTGATCTTTTGTTGACTCGTCAAACTAATAGTGAGGACAGCATTTATATTGAAATTGCTGTGACTCATTTTCTGAGTGAAAAAAAGGAAAGCTCAGGTAAACGGATTATTGAAATACCATTAGATTGCGAAGAGGATGTTGAAAAAATCTATAAGGCCGATTTACAACAAAATGATGCTCTCTTTATTGGATTCAATCAGGAAAGTGCACCTATAGTTGATGCTGACTGTAAATGTATGTACAAAAGGTATTTCTTATTTATTGTTTGGGATTCTGGCAAAGCTTGGTTAGGCTTGGAATATTTGTCAGATATTAAAGCTAAATTAGCCAAGTACCAAAGTAAAATCGAATATAGCAATATTATTGAAACTGATCTGCAATTTGAAAATTCAAATATACTGATGGGATATGCCCATGGGGATATGTTCATTTCTCAGTTAAAACTTGCGGTTGAAAAGAAAGTACCTGTGAAGAGCTGCTTTTTATGCAAATATAGCGGAGATAATTATAATTATACCGAGGGATTGCCCATTTACTGTAAAGCTAAAAAAATCGCATGTAATTCAAATCAGGCAGCGGAATGTGATTGGTATAGATTGGCTTGATGAATCATTCAAATGACTTTAGTAAGTAGTGAGTCGCTTACCAAAGCTGGATTAAGTTAAAGAACCTAAAACTTGTAAATTCCACTGATCTCTTTTAAAGCATTGGTATAAAGTGATGACTTTAACTCTTGTAAATTACCTTGTTTAGTTAAAAAGCCTTGATGTAAGACGATCCAATTAGGGTCAGTTTTATTCATTTCTATCGGAGAGTGAAGAATTGAGCGTTTTGCATCGTATGCACACACAAATTCATCTGATAAAAATGAAGGGGGTGTGATCCAATCGCGAACGATGAAACAATCCACTAAAGAAAAATTAACAGGTGGTTTACCAGTAAATTCTCCCTGAATCATCCAAACGATATCGTCAGTTTTTAGAAGTTTATTTTTCTTGCAGTAAACCATAGGGAAAGGCAGCTCGTGGTAATAGATAGAGTCCTTTTCAGTAACATCAACCCTATGATAAGCCAACCAATGTTTTCTCATAATCGTAGCAAGGTAATTGTCAAAATATATAGCGAATTTTAACTTAATTTTAGACGGTAAAATAATTCTAAAATCGATGTTTAAAACTGAAAACTATCCATTACAATGGATCAATTTTTGAATTTTATTGACCTACTTATAGCAATTTGAGTTGGTCAGAATTTTACTTGTAGGTAAAAAATGCCACTAACGTTAAGCCAATTAGAAAATCATCTTTTTAAAGCTGCAGACATCTTGCGTGGAAAGATGGATGCATCTGAATTTAAAGAATATATTTTTGGTATGTTGTTTATTAAACGCTGTTCAGATGTTTTTGAAGAAAATAGAGAACGTTTGATTAGAGAGTTTATTGAAGTAGGTCATTCTGAGGAAGAAGCACAGGAAGCAGCTAAGCTTAAGGACTTTTATAAAGAAGAAGGATCTTTTTGGGTTCCTGAAGAATCACGTTACGATTTTCTTGTAAAACACGCTCATAACAACGTTGGTGATTACCTTAATAAAGCCCTCGGTGGTCTTGAGGTGAATAACGTCAGTCTAGAAGATGTTTTAGAGCATATCGACTTCAATAGAAAAATTGGTAAAAGCCGAATTAAGGACATCAATTTACGACAGCTTATTTCGCACTTTGCGACGTATCGTTTAAGAAATGAAGACTTTGAATTCCCTGATTTACTGGGAGCGGCATACGAATATCTGATTGGTGAGTTCGCAGATTCTGCAGGCAAAAAGGGCGGTGAATTCTATACGCCTCGATCAGTTGTTCGATTAATGGTACGCATGATGCGTCCTCAACAGCATCATCATGTTTATGATCCATGTTGCGGTTCTGGCGGTATGCTGATTCATGCAAAAGAATATATGGATGAGCATGGTCAGGATGGACGTAAAGCAAATCTCTATGGGCAAGAAGCGAATGGGACAGTTTGGTCAATTGCTAAAATGAATATGCTGTTACATGGCATTAGTTCAGCAGACTTGCAAAATGATGACACGCTTGAACACCCTCGCCATTTAAAAAATGGCGAACTACGTCGTTTCGACCGTATTTTAACTAACCCTCCATTTTCGATCCCATGGGGTAGTAAAGATAAAAACGAAAAAGGGGAAATTGCGTGGAAGCCTGATTTTTCAGATATTCGCTTCCCTTATGGTGAGGTGAAGTTAGGCTCTAAAAAAGCAGATTTGATGTTTGTACAGCACATGTTAGCTGTCTGTGCAGATGAAGGTCTAGTTGCGACTGTGTTACCTCACGGCGTGTTATTCCGTAGTGGCGAAGAAAAGACGATTCGTCAGGGCATTATTGATGATGATTTATTAGAAGCTGTCATCGGTATTGCACCGAACCTATTTTATGGCACAGGTATTCCAGCGTGTATCTTAATTTTACGTCAGCGTAAAAATGATGCTTCTGACCGTATTAGTGGAAAACCTCAAAATCGACAAGGTAAAGTTTTATTCATTAATGCGGATCGTGAATATTTCGAAGGTCGTGCCCAAAACTATCTATTGCCTGAACATATCGAAAAAATTGCTTCAACCTATGAGAATTACTCAGAGTTAGATAATTTCTCCAAAATTGTGGATTATCAAGAGATTGTAGATAATGACTACAACCTTAATATTCGTCGATATGTAGATAACACCCCTGAACCAGAACCTCAGAATGTTCGAGCACATTTAGTCGGTGGAATTCCTAAGCTTGAAGTCCTAAATAAAGCTCCTTTGTTCCAAGCACATGGACTAGATGCATCAGCTTTGTTTGTTGAACGTGATGAAAAGTACTATGACTTTTTGCCTGAGATGCAATCCAAAGCTGAGTTTAAATCTTTAATCTCACAACAAGCTTCAGTAGTGGCGAGAGAAGCAGAAATTAAAGCATCATTTGAAAAGTGGTGGTCAGAAAACTCAAGCTCAATCACAACATTGGTTGGTGAGAAAAGTTTTGTGAGTGTCCGTCAGCAATTACTTGAAAGTTTTAGTCAAACTTTAAATCAAGTAGGTATGCTCGATAACTTCCAAGTTAAAGGCATGATTGCTGGTTTTTGGTATCAAGCAAAATATGATTTCTTGACGCTAATGGCACGAGGTTCAAGTGGTGTAGTGGATGCTTGGCGTACAGGGATCGTGACTGCACTTGAGGACAAGACTCGTAAAGAAAGTCCACTTGAGCACAAGCTGGTAAAATTCCTAATGGGGGATTTCGTTGATGATTTAGAGCAGTTGAATGCGAAGAAGACTGAGCTTGAAGGTCAGTTAGCTGCTTTAGAAGGTACGGAATCAGATGAGGAAGAAAGTGAGTCTGATCAAGTTTCGATTAAAGACTTGAAAGAGCAGAAGAAGATAAAAGAGGCTCAAATTAAGCCACTCAAGCAATCTGTTAAAGCACTTGAAAAAGAGCGTAAAGCTTTAAACGTACAATTGAAAAAACTGCAAAAAGATGCATTGCTAAATCAGGATATGATTGCAAGCATTGATGCACAAACTCAAGCGATTGATAGCCAGACCAGCAAATTGCATCGTCAAATTCAAGTGATTGAAAATGAGCTTAAGCCAGTCTATGAAGCTTTAGAAGCTTATGCCGCTGTTGAAGCTGAGTTAAAAGAAGCAAAACAAGCGGTGTCTGAAAAAGAAGCACAATTTGTTGAGCACTTAAATCAAGCAGTAGATGGTTTAGATAGCGAGCAAGCGGCAACTTTAATTTTGAATATTTTACATAACGATATGACGCAAATTTTAAATCGTTATATCAATATTCAACGTCAGGCTGTGGTGCAATGTTTTGAAACTTGGTGGGATAAATACAAAGTTACGTTAAATGAAATTGAGCAAGAGCGAGAGAAAGTGGCATCTGAATTATCAGGTTTCTTAAAGGAGCTTGGTTATGTCAATTAAGATGAAGTTGAAAGAAATCGCTAATGTTGAGATGGGACAGTCACCAGATTCAAATTATGTATTTGAGTATGATGATTTAGCTATGCCATTTCTTCAGGGTAATGCTGACTTTGGAGACATCAGTCCTTCTCCACAGTTTTATTGTAGTAAACCTTTAAAACAAGCTCAAACAGGGGATATTTTAATTTCTGTCAGAGCGCCAGTTGGGGCTGTAAATCTTGCAGATCAGTCTTACTGTATTGGTCGTGGTTTGGCTGCAATTAGACCAAAAAACAGTCATATCAGTTCTAAGCTATTTCAGAATATTATTTCTGCTAATAAACAGAGTTTGATTAGAGTTGCACAAGGTTCCACTTTCGAAGCTATCAGTAAAAATGATTTGTTAGAAATGGATATTTATGTCCCAGAATCAGATTTACTTCAAAAAATTGATAATACGCTAGATGTTATTGAACAGACTATTAGTCAGACTCGGATAATCATCGAAAAGTTAAATAACAAGAAGCAGGGTCTTTTAAATGACTTACTGACTCGTGGTGTAAACTTACATGGAAATCTCCGTCCAAGTTATGAGGATGCACCTGATCTTTATCAAGAGACAGAATTGGGATTTATTCCGAAAGAGTGGGATATCTCTTTATTAGATGATGTTGCCACTAGAGGAAGTGGACATACACCAAACAAGAATGTTCCTTCATACTGGAATGGGGGCGTTAAATGGGTTTCACTTGCAGATTCTTCTAAGTTAGATCAGATTCATATTTCTGAAACAGACAAAGAAATTAGTTATTTAGGCATTCAAAACTCTTCGGCAGTAATGCACTCTAAAGGTACAGTTGTCTTGTCTCGAGATGCAGGCATTGGTAAGAGTGCTATATTGACTGATGATATGGCGGTCAGTCAGCATTTTATGGCTTGGAAGTGTTCAAAACGCTTAAATAACTATTTCTTGTATTATTGGTTACAACAGGATAAGCCTGTTTTTGAAAATATTGCTATTGGAAGTACGATTAAAACGATAGGTTTACCCTTTTTTAAAACCTATAAGATTGCTGTACCTAGTATAAGTGAACAGGAAAAGGTTTCAGCTATTCTTTTAGATACTGACAAGTATTTAAGTGATGAAGTTAATAAATTAAATAAATTAGAGAAAGTCAAAATCGGTCTCTTAAAAGACTTACTTCAAAATTAAAGTATGGAATGAATAGGTGAGCAGAGAATATTTAGATGTAGAGCTTCCATTGATTGACCAGCTAAGAGGGTTAGGCTGGTCACATTATATTAATGGCAGTGTAGAAGATCCAAAAGTAACGTTACGTCAGAACTTTACTGAAGTTTATCTTGAGTCTATCTTGCGAACAAAGTTACGTGAAATTAATTTGCGTGATGGCGAAGAGTGGCTTGATAAAGAACGAATTGATGACACGATCAAAGCACTACAACTAAATGCAAAAAATAAACTTTTAGAAATTAACAAACAGGTAACGGAAGACTTGTTGCTTAAGGGGCATGAGGTTGACGGGATCGAGGGATGGAATGGTGGGCGTAGCCAAATCATTCAGTTTTTTGATTGGGAAAATGTTCACAACAACCAATTCACGATTATTCGCCAATTCCGAGTAGATTGCCCACCAGGATACGATAAGGGTAAAGGTTATATCATTCCTGATATTGTTCTATTTGTGAATGGTCTGCCATTAGTCGTGATTGAGTGTAAATCCCCTGCTGTTCAAGAGCCTATCATTCAAGCGATTGATCAATTAAGACGCTATACCAATCAACGGTTTGAATCGGGTGAAGTGCATGATAAAGAAGGTAATGAAAATCTTTTTATTACCAATCAATTGCTCATCGCTACAAGCTTTGATGAAGCTCGGGTATCTACGATCGGTGGTTTAGCTGAGCATTATTTGCCTTGGAAAACGACTTATCCAGAAAAACAAGAAATGATTTGTGAAAAATTAGATGTTACGCAGTTAAGCGAACAGCAACGCTTGGTGCAAGGAATTCTTGAGCCGAAAAATTTACTCGACCTTGTTCGACACTTTGTGATAAATCAAACTGAAAATGGGCGATTAATTAAAATTGCACCTCGTTATCAACAATACAGAGCAGTGAACAAAGCCGTAGAAAGATTAAAAAACGGTGATACACGAGCGATTGATGGCGAACATGATAAACGTGGTGGAATTATTTGGCATACACAAGGTTCAGGTAAGTCCTTAACCATGGTTTTCTTGGTGCGCAAAATGCGTTCCGATTACCATTTGCAGACGTTTAAAATTGTGATGGTTACAGATCGTAAGCAATTGCAAAAGCAATTAGCTGCCACCTCTATTTTGACTGGTGAAAAAGTTTATGTAGCTAAAGATGCTAAATCAGTGAATAAGCTGATTGAAAGCACAACGCCTGATATCGTCTTTGCCATGATACAAAAATATCAGGATCAAGATCTCAAAGCGATTAAAGCAGATGAAAAGATGGCTTTAGATCAATTGACCAGTACGACTAAGAAATCTTCTAGAGTAAGAAATGCTAATGAAAATATTCTGATCTTGATTGATGAAGCGCATCGAACTCAAGCTGGTGACTTGCATGCCAATCTCATGGCTGCTTTACCCAATGCAGCCAGAATTGGTTTTACAGGTACGCCGATTATCATGGGTAAAAAGAAATACACACATGATATTTTTGGTGAGTTTATTGATCGCTATACAATTAAAGAAGCTGAAGAGGATGGTGCGATTGTACCTATCCTCTATGAAGGTCGTACTGCAAAAGGTGCATTAAAAGATGGTGCAACTTTGGATGAGCTTTTTGAAGATCTCTTTGCAGAGAAATCAAAAGAAGAGCTAGAAGAGATTAAAAAGAAATATGCAACTAAAGGGGATATCAGTGAAGCCCCGTTGCTAATTGAAGATAAAGCTTACGATATGCTGTGCCACTACGTGACACATATTATGGCAAATGGGCTGAAAGCACAGGTAGTGGTATATAGCCGTTTGGCAGCAATCCGTTATGTTGAAGCATTAAATAAAGCAAAAGAAAAACTACTTAAACAATCCAGTTTAATCTCGGAAGCAGATAAAAAAATATCTGACGAAGAGTTAGTGCAAAAACCATTGAAAAAGCAGGCATTAATTCAAGCCTATCGTCAAAAAGATCTATTACAGAAAATCGATTTTGCTGCGATTATTTCTGCTGACAATAATGATGATCCAACATGGAAGGAATGGACAGATCATAAGACACAAGAAACACGAATTGAAAATTTCAAAAAGCCGTTGATCCATTCAAATCCTGAGAAAGTTCATCATCTGAGTTTTATTATCGTTAAATCAATGCTGTTAACTGGTTTTGATGCCCCAATTGAAGGTGTTCTGTACTTAGATCGTTCGATTCAGGAAGCTGAACTTCTTCAAGCCGTCGCACGCGTAAACAGGACTGGTTTCGGTAAAAAAGCAGGTTTAGTGGTGGACTACTATGGTGTAGCTGAACATTTAAAAGATGCTTTATCGCAATATAGCCAAACGGATATCGAAGGCGCATTAACAAGCATTAAAGATATCTTGCCAAGTTTGAGAGATGCTTATGCGCGTGTAATAAAGTGTTTTACGACACATGGTTTAGATATCTACACTGATTTAAACGAATGCGTACATTTGTTAGAGTCAGAAAAACTGAGGGCTGAATTTACGGTGAAGCTAAAGAAAATGTTAGCTTTGCTTGATATTGTTTTACCAAGACCTGAGGGTTTAGAGTTTGTAAAAGGAGCAAAACAGCTTGCTTATATCTATGCTCGAGCACGTAATCAATACCAAATGAACAGTACACCAATTGGTAAAGATGTGGGTGCTAAGGTAAGGCAATTAATCGATGACCATGTAATTGGTATGGGAGTTGATCCAAAGATTCCACCAATAACATTGTTGGATGCTGGCTTTAGTGATTATTTAGAGCAAATTGAAAAGCAAGCAGGTAAGCGTGCGAAAGCATCTGCAATGCAACATGCTGTGCGTGCTCATGCGACTCAGAATATGGATAAAGATCCTGTTAAATATGCAAAATTAAGTGAGTATGTTGAAGAAATTCTAAAAAATATGCATGAGCATTGGGATGAGCAGATTAAAGCATTCCAAAAAATCATGGATCAAGAATTGACACAACAGACCTTTGATTTTGAAGATGAAAAACAGCCTGAAATGTCTGAAGAATACAAGCCATTTTATAATGTAGTTGTAGATGAAGTATTTAAAGATATTAAGTTAACTGAAGAACAGCAAGCTCAGATCTGTGGCGTTGTTCATGAGTTAGTTGATATGATTGCTGATGAATTAACAGAGACATTTTGGGAGTCGCATAAAGCTGCTACGCGAGAATCTTTGAAGTCTAGGATCGTACAAGATTTGTTTAAATCTAAGTTGGTACCGATTACTAAGGCTACTTCGCTTGCGAATAAAATCATGGACATTGCACAAGCGAATCATGAAGCTTTATTAAAATTGTGATGCAAATAAAAATTGGCGAGTTTGACATTCAGGTTAAACATAGCAGAATTCGAAATTCGATGTGCTTAACCGTAGAGAGAGATGGATCAATCTCTCTTGCTCTACCTCTTGAAGCGACAGAACGAGAGGTAGAGGAATTCGTCAAATCTAAGTCTTTTTGGTTATACACCAAGTTGGCAGAAAAGGAAGAATTGCGACATAAGACAATTCCTCAAAAACAATTTGTGAATGGTGAAGGCTTCTTATATTTGGGTCGCAGTTATCGCCTGAAAATAGACAAAAACTTTGATTTGCCAGTCCAGCTTAAACAAGGACGATTTGTCATGTCATCAAATTACATTGATGAAGCACAAAGTTACTTGGTTAAGTGGTACAAGAAAAAAGCCCAAAAATGGTTGGAAGCAAGATTTGAGGATTTTAAAAATCAAATAAGCGTTCAACCTGAGAATATTCATATTCGAGATTTAGGGTATCGCTGGGGCTCTTGTAGTAGAAATAAAGACTTATATTTCCATTGGAAGATTATCTTGCTGCCTAAATCCTTGATTGATTATGTGCTAGTACATGAGTTAATGCATTTAATTGAGCCTGAGCATAATGAGGCTTTCTGGAAGTTAGTGTCTTTAATTTTGCCTGATTATGAAGAGCGTAAAAATAAATTAGATAAAATTGGGATTGAAACAGATTACTGGTTTTAGAGATGGGTAATTGTGGGTAAGTTATCAGGAGACTAAGTTAGTAAAAACAATAAATTGTACTTCGAGTTAAACTGCCTTTGAGGGGGGCTGCTTTTGTCAAAGCAAATCATTCTAAAAAATATATTTACTGAGTATGACGATAGTATTCATGGGGACGGAAATATTGATCCGCTTGGAATGCTTGTCATTTGGTCCGGATTAGGCCGTGAAATTTTTAGCAGTAGAATTAGCTCTATTGCAAATGATCTAAGAAGCTATACGGTAAATCTATTGCACCACGCAGTGATAAAGTCATTAATTGAAGATTCTTCAGTAAATTTATCTAAGAAAATATCTTCAATCTATCATGATAAAAATGATCTCAAATTTAAACAATCATGTATTTTAATGTTGGAAAATATTTATATATTTTCAATGATTAAAAATTCGTTGGCTGATAAAAATGTTGCTTTACAAGGCGTTCTTGGTAGTTCTAATGGGCGAAAAATTTGGGAAAATCAATCAGCAGATCCTAAGCTCTCATTTGGTGTAGAGGTTAAGGGATCACAAGTTTTGGTACGCCAATTATTGTTGGGTGTTAATGGGCGTTATAAATCACCAATGATGTTTTTGGGCTTTTTTGATTCTAACTATCACTACAGTCAGGAGGGGCGTGCTTGGGAGTATGCATCAGAATTTATAGATAAAAACCCACAGTTATGCAAATTAAAAAAGAACCTCAAAGACTTCCTAGTAGAAAATATTTTAGCTATTGATAGTCAAAAGCCTATAATTCAATTCTCTGATATTCCTGATGAGGTCAAAGATAGTTATGGAATAAATTTTTCTACAACAAAACATATTGGAAGCTATGCGACTGATTTTTGGCTGAAGATAACCAAACTAGATCAAAATGCACCAGGCGCGTTAAGGGAGTTAATGCTTGCGAACGATGATTTGGATTATTCAGAAATCATTGGCAAAGCGATGAAGAAAACCGATTTAGCACCTGAAGAAAAGATCAAACTTGAAAATATTTATGCACTAGAGCCGTTACTGAGTGAAATCAGTCAATTATTTAGCCATCTTCTTGATAAAAAGAATCATACGGTACAGGATGTTGAAGAGACTTGGCACAGTAAATGGAATAGAAAAGTAAGGACATTAAATCAAAATGCATCAGAGATACGGCAACATCAATTACAGGAAATCAATAAGAGTGTTTCAGCTACTGCAAAACAGCGCTTAGAAAAATTACTCTTTATTGCCGAACAAACCAGTTTAGAAAAGCAAATTGAAAGCCTGATTCAGTATCATTCAGAAATCATGCAGCAACGTGGTAATACCGCATGGCTAAGATTCGTCGATAATCAAATAAAACTTTTTGTCAGACCAAGACCGCTATCGACAAAAACGCCTGATAGTACTACAAAACAGTGGGTACACCATTATTATTTGCCTGAATTCAAAAGAATGCTCGATGGAATGGGAGGCAATTAAGGTGAAATTACTGAATGAATTTACGCATGCCATGGCCAAAGCTACGGAGAATGGTAAAAAAATCCGCAAAGTATGGATGACGACATTCAATATCGATATTGGTTTTGTCGAAAAGTACATTTTACCTGTTTTGGTAGATATGGAATGTCCTCGAAATCCGATGGATTATGAAATCATGCAACACAAGTTGTTTGATCAAAAAATTGATTTTAGATTGTTCTGTGACCAAAGAATTTTAAGCGGGGATAGTGACAAATTAACGACCATTCCAATTCATACCATCAATACAAAAAGTTTTCAGAATTCAAAAAAATTTGGCAAACAATGTTTATTTCACCCCAAAGTTATCCTGATTGAGAATGATCGTAATGAGCTTCATATCGGGGCTGGAAGTGCAAATTTAACCATTTCTGGGTGGTCTAAGAATCAAGAGGTATATAGTTTCCATCAAGTTGAAACCATCGAACAATTTAAATCTATCAGACTATTCTTTAACACGCTTATCAATGTTGTTAAAAACCCTCAAATTCCACCGTTTTTAAGTCTTAGTCGTTTTAACGCTAACTCAGTACAAAAATCATCAGCGGAGTGGGATTTTGTACATACTTTTCTGAATAAGGATTTTTTAAGTTTTATACTGAGCGAAGATACTACAGCATTAAATGTTTGGTCACCCTATTTCAGTCACAATGTTCCAGGCTTAATCGAATTATTTAAGGCGACCTCTCCTGATTTAAAATCAGTGAAATTAGTCGCTGATAAAGCTAATGGTCATCATTTTAGAATCAAGTGGAGCGATGCCATAGCGCAGATGATTCAAAAAAATGAGCTCACATTTTACAGCAATCCTTTACCTCAAGATGAGCGCCTAGAAATGACCCATGCCAAAGTTTGGCAATCAATAGGCAAGCGCACGTCAAGATTTGCAATTGGCTCTTGGAATTTTACCCATCATGGTACTGCAAGGGCTTTGTTGCATAAATATGTAAGCATCTGATTTAAATAAATTTAATTTTGGATCAAAAAATAATCAAAACTTTTAAAATCATATAGTTATGAAATCTTTGTGCAACAAAGCCTGTCACAAGTAAAGATGCAGCTCCAAATGAAGGCACACTTCAAAAAATAAAAACGCACTTAGCAGATCAGACAGAAGTTTGGACTGTTTACAATAAACCAGTTACATCGCCTAGATCATTAAAAAATGGACTGATCAGTAATGATGATGAAAGAGGTGCCTTAAATGATCTGAATAAACAGATGGAATCAGCATTAGATAAACATTATAAGAATTATACTGTGGTGGCTGGACTTGCAGCATTTTATGCAGTAGCCAATTGCTTGGTGCCATTTGGTGAAAAATATCGCAATCAGGCCAAGTTTTTAAATAATTCTGATAGAGATGAATTAAAGGAAAAGTCAGGACTGAGCGCATTTCAAAACCACTTAACTGAAAAAGTCGTTGGAGATGTCACTTATAAAATTAAAGCAAGTAACTTTAATAAAGCAAATTATGTTCTAAAACAAACCGTAGAAAAGTTAAATAATGTTCATAATGGCTTTACTGATTTAAAGCTGAATATTGATAAGCAAGTAGTGGTTACTAAGCAAGAAATCGATAGCGAATACTTGGACTTAGTTCAAAGCCTGAAGACAATGATAGATAAAAATATTCAAGATTTTGAACGTGAAACACGGCAAGAAGTTTACCAAAGAATTGAAGGTAATATTAGTAATGATGATTTTAAGAGCACGTTAAAACTAAAAATTGATACAAACCTTAAAAAGGTAAGTAACGATTTGGTCGCAGGTTTTAAAAAAGAGACTTCACAGTTTGATGAAAATCTAAAGCAAAAATTACAGAAACTTTCATCACGCTTAGCCAGCATCCAAAATAATTTCAAATCAGAAAATGTGGCAGGTTTGGATAACAACGTATCATTAAAATTTGATATTAACAGTGGCATCAACAAGATGGGACTTCTTGGGGTGGGTATTGGTGTTGGTGCAGCGATGTGGTGGAACCCTGTGGGTTGGGGAGCAATCGCATTAACCGCTGCAGGGTTATTGTTTAGTTTTGCAAAAGCAATCTGGAGTTTTTTCGATTCAGACTTTAAAAAAGCTGAGCAAAAGAAAAGTGTTGATAAAAACTTATCAAACATTGTAAAAGAGCTTAAAAAAGTTGCAAAAGAAAACTTGAGTGAGGTGGAAGAAAAAATCGAACCTTCGTTATTGGATTTAAAGAAAAAGCTGAATGAACCAAGTAATCAGATTACAGGGCTTGTACAAGATATTCATCAATCAATCAAAATGTTTAATACGTTGTCAAATAATATCAGTAGTGCTTACGGGGTAAAATAAATGTCCGAAACTTTAAGAAATCATCATGATAATCAGGCCAAAGTAATCAATTTATTAAGTAAATTAGAAGGCTTTATTACTCAAGGGCAAGAGTTTGGTTTAGACGTATCAATAGATATCAAAGCTAAGTTGCAGAACTCATTAAATACCTTGCAAGGTGATAAACTCAAAATTGCACTTATCGGTGGATTCTCAGAAGGTAAAACTTCAATTGCTGCTGCTTGGTTAGGTAAAATTGACCCAGCAACCATGAATATTAGTGCTTCTGAATCGTCAAATGCTGTTAAAATTTATGATATTGATGAACAGTATCAGCTTATTGATACACCAGGATTATATGGTTATAAAGAGCAAGTGAATACAGATGCTCGAGAGATCGAAAAATATAAAGACATCACTAAAAAATATGTCAGTGAAGCACATATTATTCTCTATGTAATGAATTCTAAAAACCCGATCAAAGAAAGTCATGTTGAAGATTTGAAATGGTTGTTTAAAGATCTAAATTTACTTCCAAGAACAGTATTTGTGCTTAGTCGTTTTGATGAAGTAGCCGATGTGGAAGATGAGTTAGACTACCAAGATAAATTTAAGATTAAAGAGCAAAATGTCAAAGAAAGATTAAAGTCGATCTTATCTCTGAATGACCAAGAAACCAATAACTTACAAATAGTAGCAATTTCAGCAAATCCGTTTGATGAAGGTGTGGATTATTGGATGGAAAATCGAGCTGAATTTGAACAATTATCGCATATCAAGCTTTTACAAAATGCCACCAGCGAAATTGTGAAAAAAAGTGGTGGTTATACTGGATTAATTGAAGAAACGAGGAAGTCCATTATTAGTGATATTTTGATTAAGAAAATACCTGAAATTGAAGAGCAACAATTGCTCATGTCAAAAGAAATGGAAAAGCTGAATCAATTTTATGAACTTGAAATTGGTGCTCTTAATCTAATTTCCAAAAAAATTGTGAATGCAAAAACAAATCTAAGATCGAATTTTAATAACTATTTTGCAGATTTAGTAATGCAGGTTCAGGGTACTAGTATTGAGACTATTGGTGAGTTTTTAGTGAGAGAAATAGGTAATGAAGGCTCTATTATCTCAAGTAGAATCAATGAATATTTTCAAAATGAAACAAATCAAATCAATACCTCACTAAATACACAAGCAATTAATTTTAATGCAGAAATTGATAATATCGACACTGCTCTTGGCTCTTTAACTAAGAAAGGACTTAATCATTTAGCAAAAAATATCAAATTAGATGGAACTACAATTTTAGCAGCTCGAAATGGCTTGGTTTCAGGTGGAAAACTAATTGGCTTAAATTTGAAAGATGCATTGAAGTTTAAGCCTTGGGGAGCAATAAATTTAGCTGGAAGTATCAATAAGGCATTACCTCTGATTGGTATAGCGGTTGATGCTTGGGACACTTGGAGTCAAGCGAAGAAACAAGAAGAATTTCAGCGTGCAAAAAAAGAGTTGGTTGAAAATTTACAAACTCACCAGACTGAAATATTAAAACATATTGACGCTGATGATTTTATAAACAATTGTTTCCCGATTTTTAATGACCTAAAAGATAAAATACAAGAAATTAAGGCTACACATACAGAGCATGAATTAAAGACTAAGTCTTTTGCATCTTGGAGAAAGGAGGGGATGATTATTGAAGGTGAATTTAGAAGCTTATCATAGACTTTATCTTTGCTAATTACCTTAAAAATAATGCTGTGTTATTTGAGAATCTCCTTTTAATTTAAAGGAGATTCTACTATTTTTATATAGAGGTTATTTTGAAGGAACTGTTTTTAAATCATTTGGTTTATACATCGAGTAATCTAAAAAAGATTCTAATACTGCTTATTGTTAATATTTTGGGAATAAGTACAATACTTGGTATTCCAGTAGTAGTTATTTTTGACTTAGCATTTATTTATTATAATTTGAATAGGATTTTCAAAAATCAAGGAGGGGTTGGGTTCTTATTGAAAATAAATGATATTTTATGGTTGTTTTTTTTATTAGCAATAGTTTTTTTTATTGTGCGAGCGGCTTTGTTGCATAAATATGTAAGCATCTGATTTAAATAAATTTAATTTTGGATCAAAAAATAATCAAAACTTTTAAAATCATATAGTTATGAAATCTTTGTGCAACAAAGCCTGTGCGAGCAATTATTTAATGAGTGATGATTTTTAAATTTATATATTTTTCATAAATAATAAATCATTGGTTTTAAAATATTTTATTATAAAAAAGCTAGTTATTGCTTTAGTTCAATTTAGTTGAAAAACTTCAGAATGTTTCTAGAGCATGTAAAGTGATGGGTGTCTCTAAAAATATTTTAGTGTCTGAATGAGATTAATATCATTCGTTTATAGAAGGTGAGTCCTTCGATAAATAATTGAAATTTCAAGTAGAGGCCTAGCAGATATACTTAAATCCCCAATACAACTTGATACGGCTTAAACCCTTCCAATACAGCCTCAGAAACTAATTGGATAAATGCCTCAGTTTTTCCATAAGCCATCCATTGATCAAGAGCTTCATAATAAGCTAATCGATTTTCAACAGTGATGACACAAGGTGGATAGCCAGCTTTTAATAATTCAAGATTCATTAAGAGGCGCGAGGTACGTCCATTGCCATCGATAAATGGGTGAATGCCAACAAAGTCAGCATGTACTTTTGCAGCACGTTCGATAGGGTGAAGTGCATGTGCTTCACTGTTATACCAATCAATCAATTGAGCCATTTTATCATTGAGTAGGGTATATTCCGGTGGTGTAGTTGTAGCACCTGAAATCAATACATTTTGCTGGCGATATCGACCAGCATTATCATCGTCAATATTCTTTAAAATGAGTTGATGGATATTGCGAATTTGCCATTCAGAAAAAGGTTCTTCCTTTCTAATAATATCTTCAACATAGTAAATTGCATTTCTATGATTGATTGCTTCGAAGTGTTCTCGTAATGCTTTGCCACCAACGGTTATTCCTTCCAAAACGACTTTTGTTTCTAGCAATGTAAGTGTATTACCTTCAATCGCATTCGAGTGATATGTCCAGCGGACAATAAGATCATCTTGTAGATTTTTTACAATTGCAGGAGAAAGAGGACGATGCTGATCTAATTTTGTTTTTAAAGCATCAATATTTTCAAACATAACCTTATCCCTGAAGTTGTACTATTAAATGATACATGAAAAAAAGAAATATAAAAAAGTAATGTTATAACATTGCTTTTTATATTGAATTCACATGTGTTAAAATCAGTAACCAACATCAAATCCTAGCCGAAGATTTGAACAAAATTAGTTTTGGTATTCAATGCACGAAATCTAATTTGAGTAAAAATTGGGTAGGGAATATGTTAGATTTTACAATCATTGGTTTAGGCCTTGATTTCAATTGATACCATCTAAAAAAATCTAAATTTCTGTTAAAATAAGTTAATAGCTTTTTTACGGTATTTTTTACGGTAAAAGCTATTGTGGTTTTATTTTTTATTACTATAAATCAATAAGATGCATAGTATTTATGGTGCGCGCTGAGCGCACCAAATTAGTATATAAGCATTGAACTGTAATATAAAAAATAGTTGCAAAGTATATAAAAAATTAAGATAAACATTCGATCTTATTTGCCATAGCCTGATCACGTTTTTCAGCATATAAAACTCACATATTTTAAAACTGAAAAATCTGAGGGCAGCTTCGTGGGCTATATCGTTAAACTCATTCCAGAAAACTTATATTTTGTTCCGCATGATAATGAAATTGGTACCACGGAATTTCGCAGTAAAGCCGTCGCAGAAGGTTTGTTCTACGATTATGCTGAAGCAACAGCAATGGTAAAGCTATACAATAAAGATATGCTGCAAGATGTTGATTATGAAATTGAGTTAATTGAATAATCGTCGACTTCTTATTATTTGAAAGTATCGCCAAGTTATGCAGAAGCTAATCGCAAAGCTGGAGCTTTTAACCGCATAAAATTATGCCGTAACTGAAAATTAAATCAATTGAAATTTTGCTGTGTGAATGTGTTGAAATGTAGTGGGCTATTGCAGCAAAAAATAAGTTTCACTATATTAAAACTACAGTAGGTCATTCAATGTAATAGACGCTACGATGCAGTTGGACGGATCAATGACAGCTCGTTGAGTTTGTAACTCTTGTTCAAACAATAAAATCAGCACTAGCCTTCCAACATAAAAAAACTCGCAGCAATGCGAGTTTTTTCTGTGCTAGAATGAAAAACAAGCAAATTTACTGTGGTTTTGTAAGTTGTAAATAAAATTTTAAAAAATATGTGTTTGAATTTATTAGATAATTTAAATTTAGTTTAAAAAAAATACTACATTGTCAAACAATCTAACAACTCACTTTTTTAAAAAATTTATAAGCTATGGTATAAAAAATTTCCGTCAAGAAAAAGGGAACAACAATGACGCAAATCATCGATATTAAAGTTAAAGACCAGTTTAGCCATATTTACGAAGCAAAAGCATTGCTACGTAATATCCCAGAAACTTCATTGGCAGCGGGTTTGGCACTATTTCACAAAATTGAACACATTATTGTGGAAGGTGAAGTGATTTTACCAAGCATCGAACTTTTGTTTGAAAGCCGCGAGTCTGATAGTATTTTCCGTGTGTTGGAGTAAATATTTGTGAGACTACTTTATTTTTAGAAAAGCTCATTTCGATGAGCTTTTTTGTGCGCAGGATTTTTAAAGCACACGTAAATAAAGTGCTCATTAAGTGTAAAACATATCGCTTTAAACCGTCTGATCTTCTACAAGTTGGATATTTACATCGTATTTATCAAACTCTTGAATAATTTTTTGAATGACCGCTTGCCCAATGTCATCATCGGGTTGAAAACTCAACTCTTGATTGGTTTGACTATCAAAACATTCAATTTGCAAGATTTGCCAGAGCTGGGCATCTGTACTTTGTTGAATCACTATGCGTCGCGGTTGTAAATGTGCTGAAATTTGACGCGGCAACACATTGGTAATCGCTAACTGTATTTGGCTTTCCTGATCTTTTGGGCTTAAAAAGGTAATCACCCAATTGCCAACTTTACTGAGTTGCATTGGATTGTCATAAGCATCAAACGCTAAAAAAAATGCATGATTCATCATGACCCTGTGCCTCAACAATTCTGGAAAATACTATATCGCTGATTTTTATGAGTCGGGGCTATGCCGCTAAAGTCTTAGCTTTTATAGGGATAATGAATCTAAGGTTTAGATGTGGATTTATATGTGTTTTTAAAGTGTTGAAAAGTAATAAAAATAAATTAATCCATATATCCCTGAGCATGGTTTTAATTGTTAAAAAGACTTAAAACTAAGTAAAAAAATCTAAGCTTTAAGTCGGATTAAGCTTTTGTAGGGAGTGATTGATTTGCTGCAAAATCTGATTGAGTGCTTTTGGCGGCAAACGAGTTTCTTGTAAAGAGGTAATCCATTGCATTTGGCAGAGTTTTAAGCTGCGAATATCCTGCGCTTGTAAAATTCGCTGAATCAGTTGTTTTGCCATTAATCCACAATGACGCTGTAAAGTATCCATCATGAGAAATTTTACATCTTCAAAACTCAAGGCAGTAATTTCAGGCTGTATTTCTGCTTGTGGTTCAGGTTGTTCAGCGGGCTGTTCTGTATTAATGGCAGCTGCAACACGTGCTTCTAAATATGCAGGAACTGAATTTACTTGAAGATGTTGGGTGCGGATTGGTTCTGCCAAACTCTCAGCATGGGCTTGCGGGGTGCTGCTTGCAAGTTGGCTATGAATTTCTGTGCGCAAAGTGGTAGATGATGGCACTGGCGCTTGTTGCAGCAGAATGTTAGCCGTTTGCTCTTGTTGTTGCAATGTATCTTGCTCAAGCGCAGCAGGGGCAATTAGTTGCATATCTAATAGCTGTTCAATCAATTCAGGTGGTGCAAGACGTTGCTTGAACTGATCTCCGAGTAAATCAAAATCTTCAGTACCAATCAGTACCAATAAACGACGTTGACGTGCATTTAAATCACGTGTGCGCTGTTGTAATGCATCTAGACCGAGTTGAGTTTTTTGATAATTAAACATGAGCCTTAATTTATTTCCCCAATAAATTAAGGCAAAGCATAGACTTTGAAAATTACAATAATATGAATAATTTATGACAGGTAAATGCAATAAGATTCACTTGAAACATTTATAAAGTCAAAATGCTGGTATTTTGAGCGCCTTGCGTAAGTAAGGATCTAAATCTTCTTGTCTTAATAACCATTGCACATAATCGGCAGGAAGGTCGGCAATTGCCGTACCACGATGTTTACCAAAATTGATAATTTGTGGAATACGTGCTTCTTCTGAAGCGATATAGAGCTCTTCAATACTTTGAATTTGTAGTTGATGAACTTCATGCATCAAAATATTAGCCGTTAAAATAATATCCATATCGGCACGATGCGCTTTTTTAATCATGTCACGCGCTTTTTCGCTACCTTTGGTAATCATATAAATTAAAGCTGAAATATTGTGTGCTTCTGCATTCGGCCATACACGACGTGCAAGTGCCAAAGTACAAATGGCTTTAATTTTAGAGGTATCTACACCACATTTTTCCAGAGCGCGAATATCGTAATCAATATTATGCCCAATGATATAGGTGGTTTCGGCAGGTAATTCAAAACTGCTGTAATGCGGTTGATCAATTAAATCCGATTCTAAAATATGATGCACCGCCATCGCTGCGAATGAAATAGGCTCATCAACTTGATACAACTGATCGAAAATTTTACTTTTATCTAGACTGATTTTGCCATCTTGAATTTGAATGGGGGCGTAGGCAATCTCAATGGGTTGTCCATTTAAAGTATGGGTTTCTGTGTCGAGAATAATAGCCTGCATGTCCTGATTCGCTTGCGTCATTCAATAAAAATGCAATCTAACATTAGCCGCTGCGTATGACAAATTGAATTGAAATTTAATAGACAACTGTATATGTGATCAATTTACTGATTTTTAACGTAAGTATTTAATTTTAAATAAAATACACTTGCATATTAATTATCCAAATCTTGCCTAATACGGTAAAGAAGCGTACAAATAAAGATTGCGAAGGATGCAATCAATAAGAATATGAAGATAAGGGTAAACAAATGAAAAAAATATGGTTAAGTGTGGCTTTGGCTAGTAGCAGTTTGTTTTTAACCGCCTGTAATGATGATCATGACGATACGAGTGTTGTGGTTATTGAAGATGGCATTCCGAAATATAATTTTAGTGCCCCTATCGTAAAAACAGAGCCTTATTTGGATCAGGGTGCAAATGCGAATAATGTTTTAGATACAGTAAGTGCCTCTAAAACATTGATGACTTATAAAATGTTAGGTGTAAATGGACAGGAAACTCAGGCAACTGCACTTGTTTTTACCCCTCAAACAGTTAAACCTGCGGGCGGATGGCCACTTGTAGTATGGGCACATGGCACAACAGGCGTGGCAGATGCGTGTGCACCGAGCCGTCAAGGTTTAAAAGGAAATGAATACTTCATTGCTAAACTATTGGCGGCAGGTTATGCCGTTGTTGCACCAGATTACGAAGGTTTAGGTGAGCCGAGCGGTAAAGAATTACACCCATTCTTAAATTTAAAAAGTGCAGCTTATTCGATTACAGATGCTGTTGTCGCTGCAAGCAAGCTTTTGGGTAATACTGCAGAAACGCGCTGGAGTGTAGTTGGACATTCACAGGGTGGACATGCGGCTTTAGGTGCAGCGCAGTATGCATCGCGTGCGCAGTTAAATTATAAGGGTGCCATAGCTATCGCACCTGCATCAAATTTAGCGTTGGTATTGGCGGGTGGTGAACAAAAAGCAGCTCAGGAGCCAGATGTAATAAAGAAAGTACAGACACTTGTACCATTAGATACGTTTACTGCTCTAATTGCTGCGGGGCTAAGAAATACTGCTCCAACCTTGAAATATTCTGAAATATTTGTGTCACCAACAGATCAACTTGCTGCTCAGGCAGAGTCAATCTGTTATGAGGCATTAGGTGGGAGTATGCTTCAGCCAATGCGAGAGCACGCACAGACTTATGGAAAATTGGATGGTTATCCACGTACTCAACCGAATTTCATGACGACCATCCCTGAAGTTAAAGATTTCTTAACCCATGGTTCACAGCCATTAAAAGTGAAAATCAGTACGCCTATATTTATTTATCAAGGAACGGCTGACCCAACTGTACCGAAACAAGTCACGGATTACTTGGTTCAGTCAGCTCAAGGGATGGGAACTAAAATTCATTACGTCACTGATCAGGATTTACCTGTAGAGCAAAAATGGGATCATGGTTCGGTGTATGTGGATAATATGGATGAGATTATTAAAGATGTACAATCTTTAATGCCTATTCAGTAAGTTGTTGAATTACGATAAAGATTGATTTGACCTGATATAGCTCATGTTTTATCTGAAACATGAGCTATTTTTATGTAAAACTGAGCAAAGTTCATTCTCTCAGTTCACAAACTTTATGCTACAATACGCGCCAATCTTAGCACGGCTTAAAAGCCCTAAATTAATAGGACCTCGCTAATGTTTGCCAATATTTCTATTGCCGAATTTGATCCAGAATTAGCTCAAGCGATCACCAATGAAGATGCGCGCCAAGAAGCTCATATTGAGTTAATTGCTTCTGAAAACTACTGCTCACCTGCAGTAATGGAAGCTCAAGGTTCAAAACTTACCAATAAATATGCAGAAGGCTACCCAGGCAAACGCTACTACGGCGGTTGCGAATACGTAGATATTATTGAACAACTGGCGATTGACCGTGCTAAAGAACTCTTTGGTGCAGATTATGCTAACGTTCAACCACACGCTGGTTCACAAGCAAACTCTGCAGTTTACTTAGCTTTACTTAACCCAGGCGATACTGTGTTAGGTATGAGCTTGGCACACGGTGGTCACTTGACTCACGGTGCAAAAGTAAGCTTCTCAGGTAAAACATATAACGCTATCCAATATGGTTTAAACCCAGAAACTGGCGAAATTGATTACGAAGAAGTTGAGCGTTTAGCGCTTGAACACAAACCACGCATGATTGTTGCGGGTTTCTCTGCGTATAGCCAAATTGTAGATTGGCAGCGTTTCCGCGACATCGCAGACAAAATTGGTGCTTATTTATTTGTAGATATGGCACACGTAGCAGGTCTAGTGGCTGCAGGTGTTTATCCAAACCCTGTGCAAATTGCTGACGTAACGACTACGACAACTCACAAAACATTGCGTGGCCCACGTTCTGGTCTAATTCTTGCGAAAGCAAACGAAGAGATCGAGAAAAAATTACAATCTGCTGTGTTCCCTGGTAACCAAGGTGGTCCATTAGTACACGCAGTTGCAGCAAAAGCAATTTGCTTTAAAGAAGCAATGGCGCCTGAATACAAAGCGTATCAACAACAAGTTGTTAAAAATGCGCAAGCGATGGCTGAAGTTCTTATTGAACGTGGTTATGATGTAGTATCTGGTGGTACGAAAAACCACTTGTTCTTGCTTTCTTTAATCAAGCAAGATATTACAGGTAAAGATGCAGATGCATGGTTAGGTGCTGCGCACATTACTGTAAACAAAAACTCTGTACCAAACGATCCACGTTCTCCATTTGTAACTTCTGGTATCCGTATTGGTACTCCAGCAGTAACTACACGTGGTTTTGGTGAAGCAGAAGTGCGTGATCTTGCAGGTTGGATTGCAGACATTCTTGACAGCAAAGGTGACGAAGCTGTAATTAATACTGTAAAAGCAAAAGTTGAAGCTGTTTGCGCGAAATTCCCAGTTTACGCAAAATAAGCACAGCCTTGAGAAAAGCCCCTCAAGGGGGCTTTTTTTATGGATGTAAAAAATTGATTTTTCGTTCAATAAGCTGAATTTCTGTTATAACTTAAGCGTATTGAATATGATTGTAGGCAAGCTGATGATGACAGTATTGTCGGAATGACAGGAATAAAAGTAAATGATTAGACCAAAGATTATTATTTCAGAACAAGATTTGCACCGTTTGGAAACGATGCTTGAGCATCAACCTAAATTGACGCCAACGATGCAACATCTAGAAGATGAATTGGCACGTGCTGAAGTGGTTGCGCCACAAGATGTACCGAATAATGTGGTGAGCATGAATGCCCGCGCATTGATTACCATTGCACCTGCAAAAGAACCGACTGAAATTACCTTGGTTTATCCGCATGACTTTAAAGGTGAGAAAGGGCAGGTGAATGTGGTTGCACCTGTCGGGACTGCCATTTTAGGTTTAGCTGAAGGTCAGGAAATTGAATGGCCACAGCCCGATGGTCATATGATGAAAGTCAAAATTGAGAAGATTTTGTATCAGCCAGAGCGTGAAGGCGATTATTTATAATCTGTTTATCATCCTGCGTTAGGAACATTGAAAGCCATGTTGATCATGGCTTTTTTATGCACTGGTGTTTTGAATCAGGCATCTTGTGACTGATGTTATGCGAATCTATAAAAAAGCATTTAAGCAGATCGAAATAAAAAATTGCAAAATATTACATGACCTTAGCCGAAAAACACGTACTATAAAATCATGTAAAGAGGGTTGTGATGGTCTATGGCTCAGTTTGAAGTGTTACTGCCTTTGCAAGAGATTACGGTGGATCGTGCAGAGCTTTTGGCGATTCAACGCAATGATTTAGTTCCGTTGTTGAATGATCAATATCGTCTAAATCATTATGCAGATCAGGTGATTCAAGCGCAGTCAGTTTTATTGGATGGGGTGGATCCACATTTAACTCAGCAATTGAGTGTGACCATTGAGCAATTGATTCAGGCGCTTGGCAAATCTAAAAAAGTGTTAAAGCAACGTAAGTTTAATGCGCTGCAAAAGTGGCTAGGCATAGATTTGGAATATGGCGCGGGGCAAGTGCAATATTATAAAAACCTAGATCATTTGTTAGGGCAAGCAGACCGTTTGAGTCAAAAGCTGCAAATTGAAATTCAGAAATCACAATCACGTTTTCAGCAGTTGGTTGGTTTGCGTGAGCAAATGGCGAAATATATTCAAGCTGCCGATGAATTTTTATTGGAATATCCACGATTTGTGCGCAATCAGCATCCTTTGGATAATTTTAGCGAACGACTGGCCAAGAAAATTTATAGTTTAAAGACTTTGCAAAGTAGTAATGATATTGCGATTACTCAAATGCAACTTTCACAGCAACTCTCTTTTAGTTTGTTAGATCGCTTTAAAGAAGCGCAGCAGGTACTCATTCCTGCATGGCAATATCATGTCAAACAAAGTCAGCAAAGTGGCTCACACAGTCAGCTAGAAAAGCTGGATCAAAGTCGTGAGCATTTAATTAAGACATTAAGAAAATCCTTAGAAAAACCTGCGCAATCATAAGGCATGGTTTTGATTAGATAGAGGCGAAATATGACAACTTCTGAACAACGCAACGTCGCTGTGCAAGTGAGTGATGAACAGACTCAGCAACAATTTCAGCAACTCAATTTGCAGGAAATTGGCTTACAGCCTGATGACTTTCAGGAGGTGCTGGCTGCGCGTAAAGAATTAAGCGATCTTAGCCATCATTCGGTTGCAGAATATGGCAAAAATATCGCCACTAAAACGTCAAGTTATACCGATGAGCTTTTAGGTTTGGTGCAAAATAAGGATTTGGATGTCACAGGGCAAAAGCTGAATCAGGTGGTGCAGGTTGCACAGCAGTTAAATACCAACAGTATTTTAAATCCAAACAAAAGCAGTGGCTTTTTGGGTGGTTTATTCAATAAGTTAAAAGGCGCTAAACAAAGTTTTGATCAAAACTTTAACAGCACCAAAGCGCAAATTGATAGTCTGGTCACAGAAATTGAAAGCTCACAAAATGGTTTAAAAAACCGTGTAGATACACTGGATAAAATGTTTCATGGTGTGCAAGATGAATATAAACAATTGGGGATTTATATTGCAGCAGGTAAGTTAAAACAGCAGGAAATTCAGCAGCAAATTTCTGAATTTTCCGCGCAGCCGCAGGATCAGACCACGACTCAAAAAATTTATGATCTCAATCATCTTGCTAATAATTTAGAAAAGCGGGTGAGTGATTTGCATGTGTTGCAACAATCTGCCATGCAAACTTTGCCGATGATTCGGATTATCCAGTCCAATAATTTAATGTTGGTCGATAAATTTTATGCGATTAAAAACATTACCTTACCTGCGTGGAAAAACCAGATTAGTTTGGCGATTTCTTTAAATGAGCAGAAAAACAGTGTGCAACTGGCCAACAGTATTGATGATGCCACCAATGAATTGCTGCGCCGTAATGTAGATTTATTGCATCAAAACTCGGTTGATACTGCCAAAGCCAATCAGCGTTCGGTGATTGATATTGAAACCCTTGAACACGTACAAAATACCCTCATTAAAACAGTGAACGATGTGATCCAGGTACAAAAAGAAGGCATGCAAAAACGTGCAGAAGCGACTACGCGTTTGCGAGCCTTACAGGAGAATCTGAATCAATTGGTGATTGGTTCAAGTCAACAGTCTGGTCAATAAATGCATTTTGACAATGACTTCATTTAATCTGAAATTTACCTGATAAGGAGTCGGATTTGCCCCCACTTGATGAATATGCCATTCAGCCACAGCAGCTAAAAACAGGTGTTGTGGCATTACAGCAGCGTCAAAAAAAGCTCAGTTTTTTGGCTGTGCTGTCTATGACGGTGGTGCTTATATCGGCAATTGGCTTTTTTATTCAGCAAGATGTGATTTATAGCTTCTTTGGTTTAAGCACTGAAGTTCAGCAATTACACATGCCTGCAAGTGTCGATGCGACTTTGGCAAATTTAGGGCAGCAACCTGATTATTTTTTCAGTTTGTTGAACTGGTTGGGTTGGTTGATTTTAAAACTGTCGGTGTCATTTATTGGTGCATTCGTTCTAGTTCATCTACTCAAGAAAATTCGTTTTTTTTATATTCGCTTTCAGTCCTTTGTTTTGAAATTTGTAGCTTGGTTGCTGAGTTTTATTTTACTTTGGTCGGCATTGAGTTATGTTCAGCATGACCGACAAGATGATACGCAGCAGGTATATGCCAAAATTGTGCATTATGAAAAGCACATTCAAGAAAGTGAATTGGCGCGTTATTTACAAAATGCAGAAATGGCAGCGCCTGTTAAAGCCTATTTGTTGGCGCAAACGGCATTGATGCATCATCCCGCAGATAAAGATGCAGCCATTCCGCAAGTGTTGACCTTGGTCAAAGCAGAGCAGCAAGATCCGCAATTTTTACATTATGGATTTAAACCTGAACAATTATGGACGATGCAGCAGCAAGTTTATGGCAAAGCTTTAACGCCTATGGCGCAAAGCGTACATAAGCAAGTGCAGCAAGCACAGCAATTAAATACGCTGGTTTATTATATGAATCTCGCGGTTATGGCGCTTATGTTAATACTGTCTGCGGTACTCTGGTTTTTATCGCGACATTTACAGCAGCGTATTCTGCGGATTCAACAACAACTTGAATAAAAAATGATTAGGCTCAATTGCTTAAGGCAGACATTCAGTTTTTATGTTAATGTCTAAATTGAATAGCTTTAGGTATTTTAAATGAAATAGTAAGCTTGAAACTCACTATCATTTAAAAAAACGATCATAAATATAAAAATAAACCGTTTCCCCTATGTAACTATTTTTCGTAAGATGACATCAACAAATAAATTTACTCCCTTGGAGACGTTAGCCATGTTAGACCAAAATACTTCTACACAACTTAAAACTTTATTAGAACGTCTTGAAAGCCCAATCGAGCTTGTCGCGACTTTAGATGGTTCTGATAAATCTGCCAAAATTAAAGAATTGGTTGAAGAAATTGCAGCACTTTCGCCACAAGTTACTGCACGTTTTGACGGTAACAACGCACGTGCACCAAGTTTTGGGATTGCAAAAGTAGGTGAGCAACCGCGCGTATTCTTCGCAGGTTTACCAATGGGGCACGAGTTCACTTCATTAATTTTGGCTTTATTGCAAACTTCTGGTTATGCACCAAAAGTATCGGATGAAGTATTAACGCAAATCAAAGAATTGAATCTTTCATCTCACTTTGATGTGTTTGTATCGTTGAGCTGCCACAACTGTCCAGATGTAGTACAAGCTTTGAACCTCATTGCGATTTACAACCCTGGCACAACAGCAACCATGATTGATGGTGCATTCTTCCAAGAAGAAGTTGAGCAGCGCAAAATTATGGCTGTGCCGATGGTATTCCAAGATGGCAACCACATTGGTCAAGGTCGTATGACTTTGGAAGAAATTGTAGCTAAATTAGATACAGATTCTGCGAGCAAAGATGCAGCGAAACTGAATGCCAAAGAGGCGTTTGATGTCTTGGTAATTGGTGGCGGCCCTGCAGGGAATACATCTGCAATCTATGCAGCTCGTAAAGGTATTCGTACAGGTATTGTGGCTGAGCGCATGGGCGGTCAGGTGATGGATACCATGGATATTGAAAACTTTACTTCTATCCAAAAAACACAAGGTCCAAAGTTTGCGGCAGAAATGGAAGCGCATGTGCGTGAATATGATGTAGATATTATGAATCTACAAAAAGTATCTGCCATTAAAGGTGCTGATGAAACTGGCAATGGTTTGGTCGAAGTGACTTTGGAAAATGGCGCAACACTTGAATCGAAAACGGTGATCTTGTCTACAGGTGCACGTTGGAGAGAAATGAATGTACCTGGTGAAGCAGAATACCGTACCCGTGGCGTGGCGTACTGCCCACACTGTGATGGCCCGTTGTTTAAAGGCAAGCGTGTTGCAGTGATTGGTGGTGGTAACTCAGGTGTAGAAGCAGCAATTGACCTTGCAGGGATTGTAGAGCATGTGACTTTGGTAGAGTTTGATACTAAATTACGTGCAGACCAAGTCTTGCAAAACAAATTGAACAGCTTGCCAAATACTACAGTAATTACTAATGCATTATCGACTGAAGTAATTGGTGATGGTGCGCAAGTGACTGCGTTGAAATATAAAGACCGTGCGACAGATGCAGAGCATACTGTTGAACTTGCAGGAATTTTCGTACAAATTGGTTTATTACCAAATACGGACTTCTTAAAAGCGTCAAAAGTAGAGCTGACGAATCGTGGTGAGATTGTGATTAATGAGCGCAACGAAACCAATGTAAAAGGTGTATTTGCAGCAGGTGACTGTACAACTGTACCGTACAAGCAAATCATTATTGCAACAGGTGAAGGTGCGAAAGCATCACTTTCAGCATTCGACTA
Organism: Acinetobacter sp. SwsAc5; assembly: GCF_013391485.1. Classification (NCBI taxonomy): domain Bacteria; kingdom Pseudomonadati; phylum Pseudomonadota; class Gammaproteobacteria; order Moraxellales; family Moraxellaceae; genus Acinetobacter; species Acinetobacter sp. SwsAc5. The sequence continues at coordinate 209,834 of NZ_JACAXD010000002.1, read as the reverse complement.
CATCATTCGTTCAGGTCAATAAGTCTGAACGAATACATCTGAATACGCGGATGAACTATCCTTAAATTGTATTCGCTAAAAAGATAGCGCCTGAGTTCCCCAATACTCAGGCGCTATGTTCAGTAAAGTGCTTTATCGCACAGTATTAAAAGTTTATTTATTCTATTTTTGGTTTTAAGAACTGGGTCGGCTAACAACTCAGTTCTTTTTTTATTTTTTAGCATCCAGTTTGATTTACTGTAGTTGGATTTATCTCAGTCTAATTAGCCTTATTATTTTGTCCAAATAAATTCAGCTGATTAAACTTGTCCTGCAGTTGCTCTTTGGTTTCGACATGCTCAGGATGCGGAATAATACATTCAATTGGACAGACTGAAACGCAGGTTTGATAGTCATAAAACCCCACACATTCTGTGCAACGCGCCACATCAATTTCATATACCTTCTCGCCCTCATAAATTGCTTCATTCGGGCATTCGGGTAAGCACATATCGCAATTGATGCATTGGTCGGTAATCAGGAGTGCCATCGCAAAACTCGCTTAGTTTATTGCCACTTAGTTGGCTTGATAAGCCAACGATGAGGCGGAAATATCTGCAGTCGAATTTGGCAAGTTGCGAATCAGCAGGGCATAACGCATATCGACATCTGCAGGTACAGGGATTTCTACAATATGCCCTGAACCTTTAGCATCTTCAATCAGATTGCCTTTTTTATCTTTAATTTCAGTTAAAGTGAAATAGATATTGCCTTGTGGCGTCATCAATTCTAAAGAATCGCCCACTACAAAACGGTTTTTTACATCAATTTTAATGTAGTCACCATTACGTTCTAAGACTTCACCGCAAAATTGCTGATGATCAAAACTTGATGAACCTGTTTCGTAGTTTTGGTATTCGCTGTGCACATGACGACGCAAGAAACCTTCGGTATAACCACGGTTAGCTAAGCCTTCTAATTGAGTCATTAATGCAGGGTCAAATGGTTTGCCTGCAAGCGCATCATCAATGGCTTTACGGTAAATTTGTGCAGTACGTGCGCAGTAGAAATAAGATTTGGTGCGACCTTCAATTTTTAGTGAATGGATGCCCATTTTAGTTAAACGGTCAACGTGCTGCACTGCGCGTAAATCTTTAGAATTCATAAAATAAGTGCCGTGTTCATCTTCTTCGGCAGCAAACATATCTTCGTCATTACGTTGTAATAACACAGGCTCGTTAAATTGATGCTGTGCCTGCATGTGTTGTTCATCTGCATCGGCAGTTTCAGAAAGATTTTTGACAGGAATTACGTCACCTGTTTCATCTTCTTTTGCATCGTGAATTTTATATTCCCAACGGCAGGCATTGGTACATGCGCCTTGGTTGGCATCACGTTTATTCATATAGCCTGAAAGCATGCAACGACCTGAATAGGCCATGCACAGCGCACCATGCACAAATACTTCAATTTCCATGCCAGGCACGTTGTTTTTAATTTCTTCAATTTCATCAATCGACAATTCACGCGAAAGAATGACACGGGTTAAACCCATATTTTGCCAGAATTTCACCGTTGCCCAGTTCACCGCATTGGCTTGTACCGATAAATGTACAGGCATGTCGGGGAAATTTTCACGCACCATCATAATCAGACCTGGGTCAGACATGATCAGCGCATCGGGTTGCATGGCAACCACAGGTTCTAGGTTACGAATAAAGTTTTTGAGTTTGCTGTTATGCGGTTGGATGTTCACCACCACATAAAACTTTTTGCCTAATTCATGTGCTTCTTGAATACCAATTGCTAAGTTTTCATGATCAAATTCGTTATTACGCACGCGCAAACTGTAACGCGGCTGACCTGCATAGACTGCATCTGCACCATAAGCAAAGGCATAGCGCATGTTTTTTAAAGAACCAGCAGGAGAGAGAAGTTCGGTGACGTGGGAAATGGTCATGATCAAAAAGCAATAGCAGAAATATAGCTTTATTGTATGAATCTAAATTTAGGATTCAACCTAGTAAATAGCTCGGGATTCAGAAGAAAACTTATGCTGAAACGCTGGGGCTAATCTTGATATAGAAAGTTCCTCATCCTGAGCCATACAGAATCTAAGAGAAGGGACTTTCATACCAATTTGACTCATTGCCTATAATCAATTTCTGATGGATAAAAGCGTGTTAACGTACTCGTTGCCCATGTTCATCAATGACCACCTCACCATCTTCTTTGCTGAAGCTTTTTAATTGTGGTTGAGTGAGCAAGTCTAAGACCAGTTCAGAAGGGCGGCACAATTTCACACCTAACTCGGTCACGACAAATGGACGATTAATTAAAATCGGATGCTCGACCATCAATGCAATTAATTCCGCATCGCTGTGTGAACTACCTTCAAGTTGCAACTGTTCGTATGGTTCTACATTTTTGCGGATTGCATCGCGCACGCTTAAACCTGCTTGTTGAATCATGCTAGTAAGTTCAGCTTGTGTAGGTGGGGTTTTTAAATATTCAATAATTTCAGGTTCTTGTCCTGTATTACGAATTAATTCTAAAGTATTGCGTGACGTTCCACAGGCAGGGTTATGAAAAATTTTGATGCTGTTGCTCATGTGTAGTGACCCGTTTTAGTCCGATAAAAATTCAATATTGCATTTATATATGGATATGCGTATATTCGCAATAGTTAATATTGAAGTGCAGATAAAAAATGAATCAAACTGATTTTTTTAAATGTTTGTCAGACCCAACCCGACTGGACATTCTGAAATTGGTGATGGCTCAACACAATATTTGTGTATGCGAATTGACAGAACAATTGCAGTTAAATCAACCGAAAATATCACGTCATTTGGCGTTGTTACGGAATTTATCTATTTTGCTAGATCAACGTCAGGGGCAGTGGGTGTATTACCGTTTGAACCCAGATTTACCCGGATGGGCGTTTGCTGTTTTAAATATTATCGCGCAGCAAGATGTCAGCCCGATGAAGCACATCAACCCTACAATTGCAACACATTGCGAGTAAGCACATGGCACAGTCCAAACTTTCTTTTTTAGATCGTAATCTGACCTTATGGATTTTTATTGCCATGGGGCTAGGTGTTGCGATTGGCGTGGTATTTCCTGCAGTATCGGCAAGCTTAGATCAAATGAGTGTGGGAACAGTCAATCTTCCCATTGCGATTGGTTTGATTTTGATGATGTATCCACCATTGGCAAAAGTCGATTACGCAGCTTTGCCAGAAGTGTTTAAAGACCGCCGAACCTTGTTGTTGTCTTTGGTACAAAACTGGTTGATTGCTCCGTGTTTGATGTTCGCTTTGGCGATTATTTTCTTGCAAAACTATCCTGAATATATGACAGGTTTGATTTTAATTGGTCTGGCACGCTGTATCGCGATGGTCTTGGTCTGGAACAACTTGGCTTGTGGTGATAACCAATACGTGGCTGCATTAGTTGCGTTTAACAGTATTTTTCAGATTGTATTCTTTAGTACTTATGCATGGCTGTTTCTGAGTTTCTTGCCGCCGTATTTTGGCGTGGCAGGACAAGTGATTGATGTTGGTTTTTGGACAATCACCCAAGCTGTTTTAATCTATTTGGGTATTCCTTTTTTGATGGGCTTTTTAACACGCTTGATTTTAGTGAAAAGCAAAGGCTTAGATTGGTATCAAACGTCTTTTTTACCCAAAATTAGCCCATTTAGTCTGTTGGCATTGCTATTTACCATTGTGGCGATGTTCGCACTAAAAGGCGCAGAAGTACTGAGCTTGCCGATGGATGTTTTACGCATTTCCATTCCATTGATTATTTACTTCGTTGCCATGTTCTTTATTAGCTTCTTTATGAGCAAATGGATGGGCAATGATTATCCACGGACGACCGCCATTTCCTTTACCGCAGCAGGGAATAATTTTGAATTAGCACTTGCTGTTGCCATTGCAACGTTTGGCTTGGCTTCTCCCGTTGCATTTACCACGATTATTGGCCCTTTGGTTGAAGTGCCTGTGTTGATTGCTTTGGTGAGTGTGTCTTTATGGCTGCGTAAAAAGTTTTATCAAAATGAGTCGATTGTCAGTTCAAAGTAATTTTCTTCATTTTGAGGTTTAAGATAAAAACATGGGCATGCGTTGCCCATTTTAGTTTTAAGAGTATGCAGCATGGTATTACCCAATATTGATTTAGATTTATTGCCTACACCAAGTTTTGAACAGGTGCAGGCAAAGCCGTTGAACCATCCGCCACGTATTTTATTGATGTACGGTTCAAACCGTGAGCGTTCTTATAGTCGTTTGGCGGTACAGGAAGCGGGCAGAATTTTGGAGCACTTTGGCGCTGAGGTAAAAATTTTCCATCCCAAAGGTTTGCCTTTACCTGAAGATGGCGATGCTTCACATCCCAAAGTTCAAGAGCTGCATGAATTGTTGGCGTGGGCAGAAGGTATGGTTTGGTGTAGCCCAGAACGTCATGGTTCGATGAGCTCAATTTTTAAAGCACAAATTGACTGGATTCCACTTGCTGCAGGTGCAATTCGTGCCACACAAGGTAAAACGCTTGCTTTAATGCAAGTGTGTGGCGGGTCGCAGTCATTTAACAGCGTCAATCAATTGCGTATTTTAGGACGTTGGATGCGGATGATCACCATTCCCAATCAGTCTTCTATTCCTAAAGCCTTTTTAGAGTTTGAGGAAGATGGCCGCATGAAAGCGTCTAGCTATTACGACCGTATTGTCGATGTGATGGAAGAGTTATATAAATTTACTTTGCTGACTCGCGGGCAAGCAGCATATTTGGTAGATCGTTATTCTGAACGTGTGGAAACTGCCGAGCAGTTGTCGCAACGTGTTAATCAGAAGTCTTGATAATTCAATTTTAGATAAGCAAAACCGCATGAGAAAAGGCTGAGAGAGTGATTATTCGGCTTCGAGCCGTTTTAAAATCTGACAATCATCAATAGTTGTTTGTGTGATGCAGGCTTGTCTAAGTTGCTGAAGTTGTAGCTGAAAATGCTGCAACTCGGCAATTTTATCTTCTACATGCCTTAAATGTTCATCAATCAATTCATTCACGGCGCAGCAGTTTTGCTTTGGCTGTTTTTCTAATTCAATCAAAGCTTCAATTTCTTTTAAGTTCATATCTAAAGCACGACAACGCTTAATAAAAATCAAACGCTTGAGTGCCTCATCATTGTAATAGCGATAATTATTTTCGGCACGAAAGCTTGGGGTGAGTAAGTGTTTCTTTTCATAAAAACGAATTGTATCTGTGCTGACTCCAACTTTTTTAGCTAATTCATGAATTAAATATTGTGTCATGCTTGACCTTGGACTAAGTCTATAGTTTTAAATGAGCATAATCGAAACAGTTTCATTTTGAAAGAAGGTGTGTCTATGGCATGTACGTGTAGTCATGAACCTGCGCCAATCAAACCGAATAGTAAATTTAGAACCGCGTTATGGATTGCATTGGTGATCAATCTCAGCATGTTTTTTATCGAGTTGATAGGTGGTGCCTATGCCCATTCATCATCCCTATGGGCAGATTCACTGGATTTCTTTGGAGATGCTGTCAATTACGGGATTTCACTTGCGGTGTTAAGTGCAAGTTTGTATTGGCGTGCTACTGTGGCTTTGGTCAAAGGCATCACGATGGCCTTGTTTGGTGTGGTGGTGATGGGCAAGGTTATCTATGCCTATATACAGGGTATTCCACCTGAAGCCATAACCATGGGTATTATTGGGATCATCGCCTTATTAGCCAATGTGGTTACTGCATTGATTTTATATGCATTTCGAGATGGTGATTCGAATATGAAATCGGTGTGGTTATGTAGCCGTAATGATGCGATTGGTAATTTCGCAGTTATTTTGGCGGCAGTGGGTGTATTTGGTACGGGTAGTTTGATTCCAGATCTTGTGGTAGCCGTGATTATGGCGAGTTTGGGCTTAACAGCGGGGTATCATGTGATTCAGCAAGCTTTGGCTGAACGAAGAATAAATGTACCAGAATAAAGAATAAACGTAAAAAGCACTCCATCTGATTTGAGTGATTTAGATGGAGTGCTTTTAATTTTTTGTAGTCGCAATAATTTTAAAATTTGAAGTAAAAATAACGATAAGTTATTCCAAATTGCTATTTACAAAAAATAATATATAACTAAAATTAAAAATAAATTGATGTATTTAAAAATAATTTACACGATGAATAATATTTAATTTTTTTTAAATTGAGGGTTAAATGAAACTAATTAAATTATTTTCTATAGCAAGCCTGATTGCTTTGGCTGGCTGTAGTTCTAAAGTAGTGACTTATGATACTGCAGGGCAAGTGATTGGTTCATGTGTCGCTACACAGGGCTTTATTTTGGGGGCTAAAGCTGTGTGTTATGGTGGTGCCAACATACAAGGCATTAACTATTCTAAAGTAGATGAGCGCACGGGTTTATTGCCAACCATACCAAATAATTCGCAGATTTCACTGCAACAAGACTAATTTTTTAGAGGGGTAATACAATGAAAATTTCTAGTTTAATCGCATTAACAGCGGCTATTTTGATGACAGGTTGTGCTTCAAAAGTGACAACTTATGATTCGAGTGGTCGTATGATTGGTTCATGTCAGGCAGAGCGTGGGTTTGTAATTGGTGGTGGTGCACACTGTGAAGGACGTGCTAACCAAGAAGGTCGCAGTGTACGTTAATTGATGCTAATGACAAAAAACCGAGCTATTTAGCTCGGTTTTTTTAGATTCAACAGCTTTTATTTTTCAACGAAAGCACGTTCAATCACGTAATCGCCCAATTCACCCATACGTGGTGATTCTTTTAAACCATGTTGGTCAAGTAATGCTGCAACATCTTTTAAGAATGCAGGGCTACCACATAACATGGCACGGTCAGTTTCAGGGTTAAAACGTGGTAAACCAATTTTTTCAAAGATTTCACCCGATTCAATTGCCGTGGTCACACGTCCTTGGTTTGGATATTCTTCACGTGTAACGGTTGGGTAATATACCAGTTTTTCACGAATACCAAGTTCTTGGAAAAACTCGTGATTTGGTAATTCATTTAGAATTAAATCTTGATAAGCCAATTCAGAAATGAAACGTGTACCGTGAACCACAATCACTTTTTCAAAGCGTTCATAAGTTTCAGGGTCGCGGATGGTTGCCAAAAATGGAGCTAGACCTGTACCTGAAGAAAGTAAGTATAGGTTTTTACCAGGATTTAAATCATCCAGTACCAAAGTGCCTGTAGGTTTTTTAGAAACCAGCAATTCATCGCCCACTTTTACTTTTTGTAAAATAGACGTTAAAGGGCCATCAGGTACTTTAATTGAGAAGAATTCTAGCTCTTCTTCATAGTTAGCACTGGCAATCGAGTAAGCGCGCATTAAAGGCTTGCCATTTACTTCCAGACCAATCATCACAAATTGACCGTTTTTAAAACGTAGTGCGGTATCGCGAGTCGTTTTAAAACTGAATAAAGTGTCATTCCAGTGGTGTACGTGAGTAATCTTTTCGACGTTGAAAGCAGCCATTAAAGGTCTCAATAAATTATCAAATTAGAACAGCTTGCTATTCTAATCTAAAATCATTCTCTATAAACTGAATATATTTAATTGAGCTTATCAGAAAAAGTGATGAAGACTGATCTAAAAATGCCAATAATCGGATTTATGCACTCTCCCTACCGAGAAAAATTTGGTATTCCTCGTCAACCGAATCTGGTACAAGTCGAATCGTATATTGAAATGCAGGCGCCTTATAACGATGTGTTGGCATTTGAAGGGATCGAAGCGTTTAGTCACTTATGGTTAATCTGGCAATTTCACGACAATAAAAACCAAACCGATGCTCATCCAACCGTACAGAAACAGCAAAACCCCTGTTTTCGTGCACAAGTGCGTCCGCCACGTTTGGGTGGTAATCAAAAAATAGGTGTGTTTGCGACGCGCAGCATGTATCGACCTGCGCCCATTGGTTTATCTGTAGTGCAATTTAAACAGGTCAAAAAAGTGGGTAAGTCACTGCGAGTTTATGTGACAGGAGCAGATTTGTTGCATGGCACGCCTATTTTGGATATTAAACCTTATATTCAATATTCAGATGCTGTGCCTGATGCACAAAGTGGTTATGCGCAAGATGAACCCATAAGAAAAACAGTGCTATGGATGGACACAGCCGAAGCGCAAAAAAATCAGTTGCTCGAATCTGGCGTATTACAGCCACAGATTGCGCAGGAATTGGAACAGGTCTTGTCTTTAGATCCACGACCTGCATATCAGGATGATGCTGAACGAATTTACACCATGAATTTTGCAGATTTTGATGTCAGTTTCCGTGTCGATCAGCACGCAGTACACATCCTAAAAATTGTTTTAATCGCTGTCGATTAAACCATCATATATAAAATAGCCACCAACGCCAGCATGTGCAAAATTTGGGCAGGGGCGAAATAAAGTGCAAAGCGCAAACCACCAATGAGCGCGGCATTGACGCATTTGGCAATCGCATGTGCCACCACACCTAAAATTAAGGCATACAAAAGTACCTGCTGGCTCGGTGGACCTTGCATCACCACGGTTGCAATTGCGGCATGAACCTCAAATAACGAGGCGAGCAGGGTACCAATGATTAAACCTGCATCCCCAAGGGTTTGTTCCAAGCCGTATACCATCGCTTGAATTGCGGTCAATGTCGCCACAATAATTGCGGCTTCTTTAAGGCTAAACATACGGGTATCGGTTTCTGGCTTTGCCGTTGCCGTACTTTTATGTTTTTTGAGCAACCAGACACCCGCTACAACCAAAATCGCGATTCCGACCAAACTTGGAATAATTAATAACTTAAACCAAATCAGATTGACACCCGCCACAATAATCAACATTTGCGCTAAAGTCGCCACGCAAGACATCAGCGCTGCACCTGCGTTGGCACGTGCTTCACCACGACCTGCGCGTACTTCCATGCCTAAACTGGCAATGGTTGCTGTGCTTGATACAAAACCTGAAGCAATCGCAGACAACATGAGGGCATTGCTGCTTGAGAGTAAGCGCTTAGCGATATGCGCTAAAGCCTGCACACTTAAAATTAAAATCAATAATTTTAAAATCACATAAGGATTAAGTACATTGCCCCATAGTGCGGTATTGGGTGTCAGCGGCAAGGCAATTAACACCAAAGCCAGTAAGAACAAGCCATCACGTAGTTCAGCTTCGGTAATCCACTGACTGACAATGCCATGCATGGTATGCTTGGTCATGAGTAAACCTGTCAAAATAACCGATAAACCTGCTGCCAATGGAATATTCCATAAACACAATGCACCAATAAAATAGGTCATCACGAAGGCAAGTTCGGTGGTAGCGCCGGGGTCATCTTCCGTTTGATTTTTGAGGGAATATAAGCCAATTCCCCCAACAATCAACGCACCCACAATGGCAATGCTCGTGCCCAATAAGAAGCAAATGGCACCTAATAATGCGCAAATTCCAAAGGTACGTACGCCTGCAAAACGGTGATGTTGTCCATTTTTTTTACTGCGTTCACGCTCTAATCCAATCAGTAAGCCACAGCCAAGTGCTGCTGCAAACATGGTGAGCAGTTCGGGAAAATTGGTTGTAACCAAAGATGGAGGAGTCAGAAAATCCACAGCAACATTCCAAATACAAGGTGTTATTTTAAACATCATATATTTGAATTGTGTTTATCGCCATTTATGAATCTATTTTCACTCTAAAATTATGGCTTAATCGAACCATACAAGATTACTGTATTAAAGAAGTCATTCAGCCCTGAAAGCAAACTCTGCTATAGTAAACCCAGATTTTGGGGCATATAACAATGAATTTTAATTTTGAAATAGACAGTACTTGGTGCTTAGAACAATTAGTCAAAGATGGTAAAATTACCGAACGTGATCAGGCTTTGGTACAAACCACGCATCGTCAACGTGATCAATTAAAATGGCATCCGTTACAATGGATTGCCAACTTTAATTTGGTCGATCAAAGTCATCCCCAAACCACTTTAACTTTAAACCGTTTATGCCAATGGCTGGCTGATAAATCAGGCTTGCCATTCTATATTATTGATCCGTTAAAAGCCGATGTTGCTGCTTTAACAGCTGTGATGTCGCAGGAATTTGCACTGCGTAACCGTATTTTAGCGGTGGAAGTGACTGCAGATGCGGTGTTAATTGCGACAGATCAACCTTATAAAAAAGAATGGGTTGCCAACTTAGAACATAGTTTATTGCCCAAAAAAATTCAGCGAGTTTTACTCAGCCCAGATCAATTACAGCGTTATTTGATCGAATATTACCAAGTGAGTCGCGCAGTACACTCATCACAAAAATCTTCTGCACATGACCGTGAAAATAAAGGGGTCGAGGCTTTATTGCAATTGGGCGATACCCAAAACCCAGATGCCAATGATCAACATATTGTGAAGTTGGTGGATTGGGTGCTGCAATTTGCCTTTGAACAAGGCGCAAGTGATATTCACCTCGAACCACGTAAAGACACAGGCAAAGTACGTTTTCGTATTGATGGCGTGTTGCACACCATCTATAACATGCCTGCCAATACGCTTACCGCAGTCATCTCACGGATTAAAATTTTAGGTCGCATGAATGTCGCTGAAAAACGCAAGCCGCAAGATGGACGCTTAAAAACCCGAACACCTAAAGGACAAGAAACAGAACTGCGTTTATCGACCTTACCCACGGCATTTGGTGAAAAACTGGTCATGCGTATTTTTGACCCTGAAGTTCTGGTGCGCAGCTTTCAGCAGCTCGGTTTTGACAGTCGCTTACTGAACGAATGGTATGCACTGACGGCACATAGTCATGGCATTATTTTAGTGACAGGCCCAACAGGTTCGGGTAAAACCACCACCTTGTATTCTTCTCTGAAGCAATTGGCCACAGAAGAAGTCAATGTCTGTACCATTGAAGACCCAATTGAAATGTTAGAACCAAGTTTTAACCAAATGCAGGTCAATACCGCCATTGATCTTGGCTTTGCCGATGGGGTACGCGCCTTAATGCGTCAAGACCCTGACATTATTATGGTCGGGGAAATTCGTGATCAAGATACGGCAAACATGGCGATTCAAGCGGCGCTGACGGGGCACTTGGTTTTATCGACACTGCATACTAATGATGCACCTTCGAGTTTGACTCGTTTGCATGATTTGGGCGTGCAGCCATTTTTGACTGCTGCCACAATTTTAGGCGTTTTGGCACAGCGTTTGGTGCGTAAGCTATGTCCGCATTGTAAGCAGGAAGGCTCAATAAATGAAAAAGACTGGGAACATTTGACCTTTGACTACATTATGGAAATGCCTGCACAAGTGTTTAAACCTGTTGGATGCGATGAATGCCGTCAAACGGGCTATAAAGGTCGGGTCGGAATTTATGAGTTTATGCCGTTAAGTTTAGATACCAAACAGCTCATCAGCGCCAATGCCAATTTAAATGAATTACGTCAGCAAGCTAAAAAAGAGGGCATTGAACCGTTACGTATTGCGGGCGCGCGTAAAGTTTTAGAAGGCATGACCACTTTAGAGGAAGTGTTGCGCGTAGTGCCATTAAATTAGCAGATTCAAACTTTTTACGATGAATTTTAAAAAAATGGAAATCTTAAGATTCAGCTCATCTTGCTTTGTTTTAATCACCATAACGAAATGAGCAACACAAAAAGGTGAAGCAATGAAATTTACAATGAAAGCAATGTTGATGGCAGGTTTAATGGCAATGGCTTCAACCACCATGGCAAACGACAGCATTAACACCCAAGCACTACATCAAAATGTAACTGTAAAACAAGCTTTAAGCCTGAAAGATGACAGCAAAGTGCAGTTAAAAGGTTATGTGGTGAAATCTATTGGTGATGAAAAATATCAGTTCCGTGATAACACAGGCACTATTACGGTCGATATTGATGATGACTTATGGAATGGCAAAGCCGTTTCTGCCAAAACGCCTGTTACCTTAATTGGTGAAGTGGATATTGATCACAAGCCTGCAAAACGTATTGAAATAGATGTCGATCAGGTTCATTTCTAACATTCAATGCGTGCGCATGATTTACTTCAAGCAGCATTCATCACTGAAAAACCACATACCTCACAGGAGGGATGTGGTTTTATAATTCTTAGATTCTTAATTGAAGTACATCAAAAATAACAGAGGATGGCATGCGACTACTCTTGGCTGAAGATGATGTATCACAAGCAGAAAGTATTAAAACCTGGCTGGAAATGGATGGTTATAATGTCGATTGGGTTGAACGTGGCGATCACGCCATTTTAGCCATTCAGCAGCATCATTATGATTGTGTGTTGTTAGACCGTGGGTTGCCTAAAAATAGCGGTGATGAAATTCTGCACGCTTTACGACAGCAGCAACAGGACACACCTGTTATTTTTATTACTGCGCGCGATAGTATTCAAGATCGGGTACAGGGACTTGATTTAGGTGCCAATGATTATTTGGTCAAACCGTTTAGCCTTGAAGAACTATCGGCGCGGGTACGCAGTCAGTTACGCAGTGCGCAAAGTCATCCGACACAGCAGCTTGAATTTGCCAACTTGGTTTTAGATACGCAAAGCAAACAAGTGAAAGTGGATGATCAACAGGTCAATTTAACGGCCAAGGAATTCCAGATTTTACATAAACTGATGCAAAACCCGCAGCATGTGGTGACTCGTGAACAGCTCGAAGAGTCTTTATATGCATGGGGCGATGAAATTGAAAGTAATGCGATTGAAGTATTTATTTATCAATTACGCAAAAAAATTGGCAGTAGCCGCATTAAAACCATCCGAGGTTTAGGCTATCGTATGCAGCAAGATAACTAATTCAGTTTGATCTCCGCATGTCTAAACAGGTCATTTCTTTACAGTCCAAACTGGTTAAAAGCTCCGTTTTAAGTTCGGTCTTGGCGGGTGGACTCGCCCTGATTTTATTATTGGCGGTTGCCAGTTATCAGACCATGCGCGTGCATGATGACATTATGGATGAAATAGCCGATATGTTGCTGCGAGCAGACTTGCGTGACCATGCAGGCAATCAGGTCGATGAGTTGAGTGAGCAATTTCATATTGCCTATCAATTGGGATTAGATGATCTGATTTTGACTACCTCTGAAGATGAACATGACATTTCTCAGCTTCACTTGTCTCAGCTTGCCGTGGTATCTGAGCATGGTTTTTCATTTCACTGGCAAGATGGACAAATTTGGCGCAGCTATGTGGCAGAGGAAGATGGCTTGCATGTGATTGTCGCGCAGCCGCTTAAATATCGCTTCAAGGAAATTGCTGCAACCAGTTTAGGTTATGCCGCTATTTTATTGCTGTTGTGGTTGCTGCAATGGGCCATTGTGCATTTTATGATTGGTCGTCAATTTAAGCGGATTCAGCAACTCTCCCAACAAATTGCAGAAAAAAATCAACATGATTTGACGCCAATTATCCCCACACAACCTGAATTGAAAGAACTGCAACCCATGCTGCAGCAATTGAATAAATTGTTGGGGCGAGTAGAGCAGTCTTTAATTGCAGAACAGCGATTTACAGCAGATGCTTCGCATGAATTACGCTCTCCTTTATCTGCCATTCAATTGCGTTTGCAGGTGCTAAAACGTAAATACCAACAACAACCTGAGTTGGCACAAGATTTAGAGCAAATTCAGCGTGATGTCAGTCGTGGTACACAAGTATTGGAAAATTTGCTGTTATTGGCACGTTTAGACCCGACAGATGCGGCATCGTTAAATAAAAGTGCTGTATTTATAGCAGACTTGGTGCAGGAAGTTTTACAAAGTCTGACGCCGTTTATTCAGGAAAAAGCCATTCAGATTCAGTCAGATATTCAACCGATACAAGTGCAAGGCAATCCTGAATTGCTATTTAGCTGCCTGCGCAACTTGATTGACAACGCAGTGCGTTATGCAGCACCTCAAGGACGTATTTGGATTGAAGCGAAACCGCATGAATTGATGCAGGAAATTTGCATCGCCGACAATGGTCATGCAGTGACTGATGACGTTTTGGCACGTTTGGGCGAACGCTTTTACCGTGCTTTAGGCAGTAAAACTCAAGGTTCTGGTTTAGGACTGTCGATTTGTAAGAAAATTATAGAGTTGCATGCAGGAAAAATTGAATTTTCACGTGCTGAACAAGGTGGTTTAAAAGTGCGTATTTTGTTGCCTAAAGCCCAGTTGTAAATATGATTGGTTTTAGGAAGCAAGTTAAAATTAAACAAGTCAGAACTTAAAAGCAGTATGCGCTGATTCATACTGCTGTTTCCACGTTTATTATTGTGTTGATTATTTTAATTATTTTGTGAGAATAAGACGATTGTTACGGGTTAAGCGTAAACGATATTCTTCGCCTGCATGCAAAATACGAATTTCGCGTCCTAGCGCGAACAAGTTATTTGAATGTAACATAGGTAGGGCATGCTGAGTGTCTGAATGACGTGAAAATAAGTTAAATGGGGCGTTCATTTTGAGTTACTCCGTGGTGTGTAAGAATTGTTTTAAATGATAATCATTATCATGTAAACCTGTCAACGGATTATTTTTAATTTTATAAAAGTCTACAATTTGCAGTAAAACGTACATTGCAAAAAAGGAATCGGGTTCATGTCCAAGCCAAATATTCATGTGGCAATTGCGCTGTTATTTCATCAAAACAAAGTGTTGGTGGGTTGGCGCGAAGCCAAACAACATCAGGGCAATAAACACGAATTTCCAGGTGGGAAAGTGGAAGCAGGCGAAACTCCTGTAGATGCTTGCCGCCGTGAAGTGTTTGAAGAAGTTGGTGTTGGCATACAGCATTGGCATGCTTTTGATATTATTTGCCATGAATATGATGATGTGATTGTCAATCTGCATATTTTTCAGGCTGCTGTACCCGCAGCTTTATTAAAAGATATTCAAGTGCCTTGGACATGGTTTAGCCGTCCGCAACTTTTAGAGCTGAATTTTCCACAAGCCAATCGTGCAATTGTGCAACGACTAGTGTGGCAACAGGCAATTAAAGTCAGTGAAGATTTAAAACATTTAGCAAATTTGCCTAAGCAAAAACTGCTGTATTGGCGGGTTGAACCCAATGCTGCATGCAAGGTCGAATTGTCAGAATATTGCATTGAGCAACTGGGGCAAGTGATTGTCAATTTGGAATTGTGGAAGCAATTAAATACGATTCAGCAACACGCCATTGCAGCAATTCATTTAAAACAATCGCAACTGATGCAATTACAAAAGGGCGATTTAAAAGTTGGGCAGCGTTATATTGCAGCGTGTCATGATATTGTTTCGGCACAACATGCACAGCAAATTGGTTGTGAAGCAATTTTACTCAGTCCTGTTTTAGTAACCACCACGCATCATGATGCCACACCTTTAGGATGGGAAAAATTCCAGCAGATCGCTGAATTTGTCGATATTCCTGTTTTTGCTTTGGGTGGCTTAACTCAAGATGATTTAACTACCGCAGAGCAGCATCATGCCTATGGCATTGCAGGTGTACGTTTTATTTGATTTTTTCTAGTTTGCGCAAATAAAAAAATCGCTGATGTAATCACACTCAGCGATTTTTAGTTTATTAAATTATCGTCCTTACAAATCTTTCAAAGCTTGTTGGGCTTGCGCAAGGCTTTTGGCATTATTTTGTTGCTGTGCTGCTTTTTGAATGACTAGCCATAATTGACGTTTCATGGCATCGCTTTGTGCATAGCTTAAACCACGACGTGCCAAGGCTTCTGCATTAGCGGGTTGCTTCTTTTGGTTGGCAATTAAAGCCAAATATAAATAGGTTTCAGCCGCTTGCGGGGCAAGTCGCTGCGCTTGCAAAGCTGCTGTTTCGGCCTGATTGAATTGACCTTGTTTATAAGCGGTCTGGGTTTGCTGCATCAACTTTTGAAAAGCAGGCAAACTACGACCATCCTCTAATTTTTGTTGCACGGTTTGTTGTGGCACCACCACTTGTAACGATTGACGCTTAATTTCTTCACGTTCATAAGGACGAATCACCACACCTTCTGGTGTCGTCACAGTTTTAGGTTTTTCAGGCACAGGCTGAGGAGCAGGCGGTTCAGGTAAACTCTGGCAAGCTACAATCGTTGCCATCGCACCCATAGCGAATGTGGTGAAAAAAACTTGTCTTAAACGTGATAATTTCATAAGCGTAACTGACCGATATCCTCAAGTTTAATTGATATAACTGCCACTTGAGATGACACGACCATCGGTATTGTCATCTGTTACGGGTTCAGTTTCACGGATATAATTTTCGATACTGTCACTGGTTTCAGGAGCTGTTTGCTGAGTTTCAGTATCTGGTTGGTAAACGGGTTCAACTTGATAGTGTGAAAAACCACATGCGGTTGCCTGACGCGGTACATTATTACGATTCACTGGAATATACATCGCACCTTCACAGCCTTGTGCAGATAAATGCCCAGAACTGCGGTCAATCCAATGCCATTGAATTTGTTCGGTCTGACGTAAGTTGACAGGTTTTTGACGCAATTGCTGCATCACATTACTCCAGACAGGCAAAGCACCAGACGAGCCTGTTAAGCCTGTGACTTTATTGTCATCTAAACCAAGCCATACAACGGCTAAATAATTGCCTGAATAGCCCGCAAACCATGAATCACGAGTATCATTGGTTGTACCTGATTTGCCTGCCAATTTTAAATCTGTCGATAAGCTATTGTAAGCTGAACGACCTGTACCAGAACTCATCACTTGCTGTAAGCCATAATTCAAAATATAGGCGGCAGAAGGATCAATAGTTTGTTGTACGGTTAAACCATAACGATCCAGTAAACGTCCATTGGCATCGACTACGGTGCGAATCGCTTTGGTCGGATATTTAAAACCACCTGTGGCAAAGTTACCGTAAATGTCCATCACTTGCATTGGTGATAAATCTACCGCACCCAAGAAAATAGATGGATATTGCGGAACCGCATCACTTGGTACACCAAATTTAATGAGGTGATTACGGAAGGTAGATAATCCAAACTCCTGTCCCAAACGAACTGCAGATAGGTTATAAGACTGAGATAGGGCTTGTGACATAGACACAATCCCATGATCGCTGCCGCTATAATTACGTGGTGTCCAAGATTTACCATCAATTGGGATGCTGATTTGGCTGTCTTCTACAGGACTTGCCCAGTTATATCGACCAGACTCAATCGCACTTAAATAAATAATTGGTTTGAGCAGTGAGCCAACTTGACGTTTGGCATCCAAGGCACGGTTAAAACCCGTAAAATCTTGCGTAGAACCTACCGCTGCCACTAACTCGCCATTTTCAGGATGAGAAATTAGCACCGCGCCTTGTAATTCTTTTAAACTCTTTGGATTGGCTTTGCTTAAACGCTCAACCGATGCTTTAAAAGCATTTTGTACGTTGGTTTGTGCAATCGGATCAAGCGTCGTGAAGATACGCAAACCCTGATTGGTCAAATCTCCTTCTTGATATTCAGTACGTAATTGACGGCGGACAATATCTAAAAAGTCAGGGAAACGGGCAGGGCCAATGGTCGGTTTTGTAATGACATTTAAGGGACGCGCAGTTTCTTTTTCATATTGTTCTTGGTTTAAATAACCCATCACCAACATATTGTTTAGTACAATGTCACGACGTTTTTTGGCAGCTTCAGGGTTGCGCCAAGGATTATATAATGATGGACCTTGTACCAAACCGACCAAAAAGGCTTGTTGTGAAATGTTTAGCTCACGCAATGGCATACCAAAATAAAACTGTGAAGCCAGACCATAACCATTAATAGAATAGTTACCATTTTGACCTAAATTCACTTCATTTAAATAGGCTTCTAAAATTTCATCTTTGCTGTAATGCAACTCAATCAGCATAGCCATGAGTGCTTCATTGGCTTTACGTTTTAAAGTGCGCTCTGGGCTTAAATAAAAGTTTTTCACCAATTGCTGTGTAAGGGTAGAACCACCCTGACGTTTGCCACCCGTGACGTTGCTGACAATGGCACGTGCAGTACCACGAATTGAAACGCCGTGGTGTTGATAGAAATTACGATCTTCAGTGGCAATAAGAGCTTCAATGAGTGGTTTAGGTACTTTATTCAGTTTAATCAGCACACGATCTTCATTGTGCTGTGGATAGATTCCGCCAATCAACATCGGTTCTAAACGTGCAATGCCTGTATTAGAAGGCTTGGTGGCACTCACCTCACTAATTTGATTATTGGCAAAGCTGACTTTTAAAACCTGTTCAGGTTCAACACTATCGCCAAAGTCAAAACCACGGGTATGCACAAATAAAGTATTACCATCGCTGACATAACTGCCTGATTTAGCGTAATTATCTGTATTTTTATAGCCAAGCAGTTTTAGTTCTTGAGTAAAGTCGGTCTGGCTGACAGGTGCATTGTTATACACTTCTAATGGGCGTGCAAAAACCTTGGCTGGAATATCCCAGCGCTGTCCTTCAAATTTGTCTCTGACAATATTATCCAGACGAATCAAGTAGATACTAAATGCAATAAATCCACCAATAACGATGATGCAAAATAGTAATGCAATTATGCCTATGCCACGCTCAGACTTCATAAATCGCGATAAGATCCTGATAAATTTTGCTAATCATGCGAAGCTTTTACTGAATTTGCAATAATTAATCTGTGACTGAAGGGAAAAATTATGCTCAATTTAATTAAATAGTATTAGCTTGTTGTAAACCTTCGCAGTGATTAAGGTTGGTGCTTAAGTCCAAGATACGATTCATGTGTAGGTCAAAAAATTTATAAGTAAAACTAAAACCTGCATTTAAATAGGGTTGCAAATATTCATCATTACAATTGGTTTCAGTAATCAAGCGAATATATTCTGCGGTAAAATCAGATTTTGTTAGCGGGGTAATAATGGTATAGGCAACATCTTTATCTATGAGAATTACATCTATAAAGGTTGATTTATCTTCATTTTGCAAAGGGAAGGACAGTTTTGTATCTTCTATATCTACTTTAAGTTGTTCCAAAAGATTTTTGTCTGACTGATTTGGTAGGGTATTTTGAGAAAGACTAACCTTGTTTTCAATAGGCTGAACAAAACTTACGGGTTTATTAGTGTTAAATTCTTGCGCTTTTTCTTGATAGAAATTTAAGTAATCATGTTTAGCCAAAAACATAAGTCCAGCAAAAAATATTCCTGCTCCGTAAATGGCTAAATATTTATTAAGATTCATAAAAATGACCGATATATTCTTTAGAATTTAAGAGTAAAAAAAGATGTGGTTAGAAGTGTGTAGCATACAGATTTTTTATTGTTTTAGCTTGTTAGAAATTTTAAATATATTTGATTTTTCTCGTTTTATAGTTATCTTATTTTGCGAAAAATTTGTGTATGAAAAAGTTTGATAATATAACGATAAATGATGAGAAATAGTGTACTAAAAAATTAGAATTTTGAATCACTAAAGTTTTTTTAAATCAACTAGGTTAGTGCTATGATAGGCGTCGAATCGTAGCGGAGCGATATCGCAGGTGCAAATTTCACATAAGAACTTTCGGAACATTGGACTGATTGGTCGTCCAGACAAATATTCTGTTGTAGAAACATTATGTCTGATTCACGACCATATTTTAGGATTGGGTTTGCATCCCGTTTTTGATTCTGACACTGCTCAACTTGTACCTTATAACAATACCCAAACAGTTAGCCGTGCTTTATTAGGCGAAGTGGTCGATTTGGTGATTGTGGTGGGTGGTGATGGTTCATTGCTGCATGCAGCACGCGCTTTGGTTAAATACAATACCCCTGTAATTGGTGTGAACCGCGGGCGTTTAGGCTTTTTAACCGATATTAAACCGACAGAAGTAATCTTTAAACTTGATCAGGTTTTGCAAGGGCATTTTCAGTCAGACCGCCGTTTTTTACTGGAAATGGAAGTGCGCTCTAAAGGCGAAATCATTTATGAAGCCATTGCCTTAAATGATGTGGTGCTACATTCGGGTAAGTCGGTTCACATGATTGACTTTGAACTGAATATTGATGGGCAATATGTCTATCGTCAGCACAGTGATGGTTTAATCGTTTCGACCCCAACAGGTTCAACGGCTTATGCTTTGTCGGGTGGTGGCCCAATTGTGCATCCGAGCATGGATGCAATTGCATTGGTGCCTATGCATCCACATACCTTGTCTTCACGCCCAATTGTGGTGGGTGGGCACAGCGAAATTAAAATCAATATTCGTGAAAACCGTGTGTTGCCGATGGTCAGTGCCGATGGTCAACATAGTGTTTCATTAAATGTTGGAGATAGTTTGCATATCCGCAAACATCCTTATAAATTAAATTTATTACATCCACCAGGTTATGACTTCTATATGGCTTGTCGAACCAAGTTAGGGTGGAATCAAGATTTTGAATCAATGCAACAGCAGGATGAATGATGAATATTGAACAAATGCTTGCCGTACTCGATCCTGAAATTGTTGGACGTTTAAAAACGGCAATTGAAATTGGCAAGTGGCCTAATGGTGTTGCGCTGACCCAAGAGCAACGTCAAATTTGTATGCAAGCAGTGTATGCGTGGGAAATGAAAAACCTGCCTGAAACTGAGCGTAGTGGCTATATTGACCGTGGCACTAAAGAAGAAGGCGAGCAGTGTGATGACGATCATCACAAGCATGAAGAATTTAAACCGATTCGTTTTGTTTAAATGATGCAAAACTGCTTTCATGAAAATTGAAAGATGAAAAAGACACCTGAGATGGGTGTCTTTTTTTGTATCTTCAATGACGTTTTAGTTGTGACGATTTTGCCAAAGCTGCTGTGCATTTTGCATTGCTGCCGCATAATCATCACAAACACCCATGGTATATAAAGCAATACCCATGGTTTCAGTAATGGCGACTTCACCATACTCATGAGTTTGCTGACCTAGCCAGACGGCTTTAAATACTGCCAAATCCAATTCTTCTTCTACAGGGCTACGGTTATCGGTCAGTTTAGGCAGTTCGTGTTCATATAAAGCGCCATTTTTGATGCCACAAATTAATGTCTTGGCATCAGGGTTGCGCTCAAATTCACCGCCTTCGCCTTTAATTACTGCACTGTTTTGATAACCCAACTGAAATGCGGCTTGTTGATGCGAGCTGCGATAAGCGGGGTGGAAGATCGCCTGCATGGTGGCTTTGGCATTAAAAGGATTGATTAAACGGGCAAGGGTATGAATAGGAGAACGTAAACCCATCACATTGCGTAAATTAATCAACTCACTCAAAATCGGTGAAATAACATCTAAAGGTAAATAAGCAAAATTACGCTGCGCTAATTGTTGCTCAACGTCTAGGTCATTTTGGCAAATTGGATAATCTAAATATTGCAGTGCTTGTTCGGTATATAAACGGTTGATGGTATGCCCAGAAGCACCATGCATCACCACTTTATAGCCATGTTTTGCTAAAGTCAGCGCTGCCAATAAAAACCACGGATAATGTCTGCGTTTACCTGCATAAGATGACCAGTCTAAATCGACCTGAAGCGGTTTAAATTGCAGTTGATCACGGGTAGCTTGTACAAAACCTGCCAACTCCTCTACAGATTCTTCCTTCACACGCAGCAACATTAAAAAAGCACCCAATTGCACATCCAACACTTCATTGCGCAAAATCATAGAAAAAGCTTGATAGGCCTCGTCATAGGTCAGTGAACGTGCGCCTGTTTTGCCTTTGCCAATAATTCGAATAAATTGTGCGAATGGATGTTCTGCATCTTTATAAATATTTCTTTTATTGGGGTTTGTATTTGGCATAAGCGAGTTCACACACATCTTTAGTTAGTATACTAGTGTATAAACTTCGGCAACAGTTTGCAGCACTATTCACAGCTTCAGCTTGTACGAGCTGCCACAAGTTTCATTGCATATCTGAAATGACGACTAAAGTTTGACTGTAAAGTAAGACAATCTGTAGGGATAACACATGACAGCCTGTATAAAAATGCATAGCATGGATACTATTGAAAACAACAATTGAAAAATAAAGGATTGGATATGCTGGCTTATGATGCTGATTTAGAATTATTTAGAGATAACTTTCGACGTTTTATGCAGGAGCATATTGCACCGCATTATGCTGCGTGGGAACGTGAGGGCATCATGCCGCGCAGCGTGTGGAATCTGTTAGGTGAAAATGGCTTTTTATGTATTGATGTGCCTGAAGAATATGGCGGCTATGGTGTTCCAACGCATTATTCCCTAATGTTGGTCGAAGAATCGGCACGTGCAGGTTATAGCGCACTTTCTACAGGTATTTCCTGTCATTCTGAAATTGCTGCGCCGTACATTTTGCATATTGGTACAGAAGAACAAAAACAATACTGGCTGCCTAAAATGGTATCGGGTGAAGTGGTTGGTGCAATTGGCATGACCGAGCCAGGCGCGGGTTCAGACTTACAAGCCATGCGTACCAATGCCATTTTGCAAGATGATCATTATGTACTGAATGGTTCTAAAACCTTTATTTCCAATGGTCAGCATGCAGATTTGGTGGTTTTGGCAGTAAAAACTGATCCGCAAGCACGTGCCAAAGGCGTATCGCTCATGTTGGTCGATACTCATTTAGAAGGCTTTAAAAAAGGCACCAATTTGGAAAAAATTGGTTTGCATTCACAAGACACGTCAGAGCTATTCTTTGACAATGTCAAAGTGCCGAAAAATCAATTGTTAGGACAGGCAGGGCATGGTTTTGCCTATTTAATGCAAGAATTGCCACGTGAACGTACTGCGATTGCAGCTACTGCATTGGGTGCTATTCGAGGTTCAATTGATGTGACCACACAATATGTGCAAGAGCGTCAGGCGTTTGGACAAGCCATTGGTCAGTTCCAGAATACCCGTTTTGTTTTGGCACAGGCTAAAATTGATGAATTGGCAACCGCTGCTTTTTATAATCAAAACGTCGAATTGTATATGCAAGGCAAACTGGACGTCGAAACTGCAGCCGCTTTAAAAAGCTTTGCGACAGATATGCAAATGAAAATTGCCGATCAATTGCTGCAACTGTTTGGCGGTTATGGCTATATGACGGAATACCCGATTTCTCGTTTCTTTGTCGATGCGCGAATCCAGCGAATTTACGGTGGAACCAATGAAATTATGAAAGAAATTGTCGCGCGTGGTTTATTGGGGCGTTAAAACAATGCCTAAAAGTCCAATTGAATAAAGATCAAGGATCATCTCCAGAGTCAGCCCAGTGCTGGCTCTTTTTTTATGAATTTGATCAGACTTAAAAGCAATGAGCTGATTGATAATTACACTTAAAAATAAAATTACACCGCTTAGAATTAGAGATGCAAAAAAGAAAAGCATAGTTGCCCAGTTTTAAGCGGTACGTTGTGCAAAGTTGCGGCTTAAATGTATAGATTGGTGATGCTTTGATCAACTGTATGTTTTTAAATCTGAAACACTGAAAGTTGTATTGCGCAACATTTGAAAGCTAACTATTGTTATACTATTTGCAAAATGTTTATGAAGGGCGACATAACAATGATCCAAGACGATCAGAACACAACGACTTCTCTTGATCTCGCTAAAATCCGTGAAGATATTGACTCTGTAGATCAACAGATTCAGCAGCTGATTAACCGTCGAGCACGACTTGCTGAAGCGGTGGCGAAAGCAAAATTTGCAGCAGAAGAGAACCCGTTGTTTTACCGTCCTGAACGTGAAGCGCAAGTTTTACGTAATGTTATGGAGCGCAACGAAGGGCCGTTGTCTGATGTGACCATGGCACGTTTATTCCGTGAAATTATGTCGGCATGTTTGGCACTTGAAGCGCCACAAAGTATCGCGTTTTTAGGGCCAATTGGTACTTATACGCATTCCGCAGTACTTAAACATTTTGGTCAAGATGCGATTGTGCGTCCTTTGCCTACTATTGATGAAGTTTTCCGTGAAGTGGAAGCAGGCAGTGCACACTATGGTTTAGTACCTGTCGAAAACTCATCTGAAGGTGTGGTGAACCATACTTTAGATTGCTTTAAATCATCGCCATTAAATGTGATTGGTGAAGTAGAATTGCGTATTCATCACCAATTCCTTGTGTCAGAAAACACTCGTAAAGACAGCATTAAACAAATTTATGCGCATCAGCAAACTTTGGCACAATGCCGTAAATGGTTAGATGTGCATTATCCGGGTGTAGAACGTGTGGCACTCAGCTCCAATGCAGAAGCAGCGCGCCGTATTCGTAATGAATGGCATTCTGCTGCAATTGCTTCTGAAATTGCGGCCAATATTTACGAACTCGAAATTTTACATAGCAATATTGAAGATAACCCAGAAAATACCACACGTTTCTTGGTGATTGGTCGTGAGAAAGTTCCACCAAGTGGCAATGATAAAACTTCATTGTTGGTGTCTGCACATGACCGCGCAGGGGCATTGCTTGAGATTCTTGCACCATTTGCGAAGCACAATATTAGCTTGACCAGTATTGAAACACGTCCTGCCTTACCAGAAAAATGGGCCTATGTATTCTTCATTGACCTAGAGGGGCATGTCGAGCAAGACAATGTACGTGCAGCGATTGAAGAAATCCGTCCATTGGTGAAAGAAATTCGTGTCTTGGGTTCTTATCCTGCTGCCGTGTTATAACCGTATTTAATTTAGTGGTGTGCATGTTTGTCATGCGCGCCACATTCACCACCTAGTCAACTGGAAGTGTAAAATGTCGTTTGTCCCAGCCAATGAAGGCATCTCGAAGTTAAAGCCTTATCAACCAGGTAAACCAATCAGTGAACTTGAGCGTGAGTTGGGGATTACAGATATCGTCAAACTTGCTTCAAATGAAAACCCATTGGGCTGTTCAGACAAAGTCAAAGAAGCCGTTGCAGCAGAAATTGCTGAAATTGGTCGCTATCCAGATGGTGGTGGTTTTATTTTAAAAGACCAAATTCAAAAACAATTTGGCTTTGCGCATGACCGTATTACTTTGGGTAATGGTTCAAACGATTTGCTAGAAATGTTTGCTCGCGCATTCGTTTCAGATCAAGATTCAGTGTTGTATAGCCAACATGCCTTTGCAGTATATGCTTTGGTAACGCAAGCGATTAATGCTCAAGCGATTGAAGTGCCTGCCAAAGGTTTTTCACATGACTTGGATGCTATGGCGGCAGCAATTCAAGACAACACCAAGTTAATCTTTATTGCCAACCCAAATAACCCAACAGGCACATGGTTTGAAGAGGCTGAATTTGAAGCCTTTATGCAAAAAGTTCCTGCACGGGTGATTGTGGTATTAGATGAAGCCTATGTGGAATATTTTCCAGAGAACTTCAATAGCCTTAAATTCCTTGAGCAATATCCAAACTTAATCGTGAGCCGTACTTTATCTAAGTGCTATGGTTTGGCGGCGCTGCGCGTTGGTTTTGCTTTAGCTTCTGCAGAAGTGACCGATTATTTAAACCGTATTCGTCAACCATTTAACGTCAATCACTTGGCAATGGTGGCTGCGGTTGCGGCATTAAAAGACGAAGATTTTATCGAAAAATCACGTATTGCCAACAAAGCAGGCATGGCGCAATTGGAAGCAGGCTTTAAAGCATTGGGTCTGAATTATGTGCCTTCACGTGCTAACTTTATTTTGGTAGATGTAGAAGCCGATCCGGGTCAAACTTTTAATGCCTTATTGAAAGAAGGTGTAATTGTACGTCCTGTGGGTATTACGACCCATTTACGTGTTTCAATTGGCACAGAAGCAGAAAATGCCAAGTTCCTGCGTGCATTAGCCAAAGTATTGGGCAAGGAAGCGAAGGCATAAAACATGGCGCAACCATTGTTTGAAAAAGTTGCATTTATCGGACTCGGGCTAATAGGCTCGAGTTTGGCACGTGTAATGCTGGCAGAAAACTTAAGTCGGCATATTGTGGCATCGACCCGTTCTGAAAAAACGCTGCAAGATGCTTTGGAATTAGGATTAATTGAACAAGGCTTTAACAATCCTGTAGATGCGGTACAAGGCGCAGATTTAGTGGTGTTGGCGCTACCTGTGCAAGCCACAGAAAAAGTCTTGCGATTAATTCAGCCACATTTGGCAGATAATGTAATTCTGACCGATGTAGGCAGCACCAAAGGCAGTGTCGTGGCTGCAGCCAAAGCGGTTTTTGGAGAACATTTACCTGCAGGTTTTGTACCCGGGCATCCAATTGCTGGGGCAGAGCATACAGGCGTGCATGCAGGCAAGGTTGATTTATTTGCCAATCACAAAGTCATTTTGACACCATTGCCAAGCAGTGCGCCGTGGGCAGTCAATAAACTGATTCAAATGTGGGAAAGCGCCAAAGCCGAAGTAATTTGCATGGATGTGGAAAAACATGATGAGGTATTGGCGTATACCAGTCATCTTCCACATTTAATGGCCTTTAATTTGGTCGAACAATTGGCAAATCGGGAAGATAATTTAGACATTTTCCGCTATGCTGCAGGTGGCTTTCGTGACTTCTCACGTATTGCTGCCAGCGATCCACAAATGTGGCATGACATTTTCTTGGCCAATAAAACTGCATTGTTAAAAGCGGTGGATGGCTTTGAAAGTCAACTCGCGATTATTCGCCAACTGATTGAACAAGAAGACTCGCATGCTTTAATGGGCTTGCTTGGACATGCACAAGCGGCACGACAGCATTTTAATCATATGCTCGCCAAGAAACCTTTTATGGAGAACAATAACGTGACACAACAATTTACGATTTTGCCAGGTGCTAAGACTTTCCAAGGTAAATTTACCGTACCGGGTGACAAATCTGTGTCACATCGTTCAATTATGTTTGGTGCAATTGCCGAAGGCACTACGCATGTGACAGGTTTCCTTGAAGGTGAAGATGCATTGGCGACTTTGCAAGCATTTCGTGATATGGGTGTGAGCATTGAAGGCCCTAAAAATGGTGAAGTCACCATTCATGGCGTAGGCATGCAAGGTTTAAAAGCACCTGCAAGCGCAATTTATATGGGCAACTCAGGCACATCTATGCGTTTGTTGGCAGGCATGTTATCTGCACAGCAGTTTGATTCTGTTATGACAGGTGATGCGTCATTGACCAAGCGTCCAATGGAACGTATTGCTAAACCATTGCGTGAAATGGGTGCACAAATTCAAACGACGGGTGAACGTGGCACACCGCCAGTATCGATTACAGGTGCGCAAGCGCTGAAAGGTATTCACTATGATTTGCCAATGGCATCTGCACAGGTGAAATCTGGTATTTTATTGGCAGGGCTTTGGGCAGAAGGTGAAACTTCAGTGACTGAGCCTGAACCAACGCGTGACCATACCGAACGTATGTTACGAGCATTTGGTTATGAAGTGAAAACTGAAGGTAACCGTATTTCATTGCAAGGCGGCGGTAAATTGGTGGGTACAGATATTCAAGTACCTTCTGATATTTCATCTGCGGCATTCTTCATGGTGGGTGCAGCCATTACAGAAAATTCAGATGTAACCTTAGAAGCGGTGGGCATTAACCCAACCCGTACAGGTGTGATTGAAATTCTGAAACAAATGGGTGCAGACCTGAGCGTGGAAAATGAACGTATTGCAGGCGGTGAACCAATTGCAGATATTCGTATTCGTGGTTCACGTACTTTAAAAGGGATTCATGTTCCTGAAGATCAAGTGCCATTGGCGATTGATGAATTTCCTGCATTGTTCATTGCTGCAGCTTGTGCTGAAGGTCAAACTGTACTGACAGGTGCTGCAGAATTGCGCGTAAAAGAATCAGACCGTATTCAAGTGATGGCAGATGGTTTAAAAACCATGGGCATTGACTGCACACCCACTGACGATGGCATCATCATTCAGGGTAAAGGCAAAGCAGGCGACTGGTCAGCGATATTTACAGGCGGCGAGATTGAATCACATCATGACCATCGTATCGCCATGAGTTTCTCTATGGCAGGCTTGCGTACTTCTGGTGAAATTAAAATTGTAGGTACAGAAACAGTAGCAACAAGTTTCCCTACCTTTACTGAGCTTGCAGGTGTGGCAGGTCTGAATATTCAAGTGACAGAATAAGCCAAAACGATACGGGCTGCGATGACAAATCGCAAAGCCTAGACTTTATGCTGAAACAGCCAAGCTTTTGCTTGGCTGTTTGCGTTTTATTGCTTATGCTAAACCCATACAAGAAAAAAGCCTTTGGGTTCGAGCATGCGCAAATTAAAATTTATGGCGAATTGTGAAAATAAACAAGAGTTACAAGATTGCACTTTGGCACAGAATTATGTGGCGAATTTACTTTCACAAAACTTATCTCACTATGGCTTTCAAACGTTGCCGCAGAGTGGTGCACAAGTCGCTGTAAGTGTAGATCAACATGCGCTGCCTTTGGCTGTGAACTGTCAAAGCCGTGGTGAAGATGGACATCTTGTTTGTGAAATTACTTCATACCCCAATGAAGAACAAGACTGGCTAGAACGGATTACAGAGCAAAGTTTATTAAATCAATTGGCGCAAGCGGTAGAAAATACTCTGAAAGAAGACCAATCTTTTAGTGAATTTGAGTGGAAAGCTTAAACTAGGACGATATGTGTTGGATGTTTAAAATCTATACATGATTTTTAAATCAAAATCATTCGTTTTTTAATTGATGTGTCATCT
This sequence comes from Acinetobacter sp. SwsAc5, assembly GCF_013391485.1. Taxonomy (NCBI): domain Bacteria; kingdom Pseudomonadati; phylum Pseudomonadota; class Gammaproteobacteria; order Moraxellales; family Moraxellaceae; genus Acinetobacter; species Acinetobacter sp. SwsAc5. Next base: position 181,190 of record NZ_JACAXD010000002.1, on the reverse strand, counting down.
AAATGACACATCACAACCGTATATTAAGCAGCAAGAACAATACAACAAAATAGTTTTTATTTAACCCGCTTAATTTGGGAGAGTTAAGTGGGTTTTTTATTGCCTAGAGAAAAGTTGTAAGTACTGAAAAAAACCTCAACTGATTAGAGAGAACCAATGTTTTTAAAAGCATGCACTAAAATAAAAGCACCTCATCCTCCACGTTGGATTGATCTAATCGATCATCGTAAGGAAACACGTACTGAACGTGTTTTCCCATAAGGGTAAACAAAAACGCGCATTGGAGTTTGTTGAAAGCTGCTGCTATAGTGAGCGCAGTATTTTTTATTTAGGTGGTTTATGCTCGCTTTAATTTCTCCAGCCAAGACTTTAGATTATGAAACTGCATTACCAAGCGATGAATATACTCAACCTAGATTACTTCAACATTCACAAGAGTTAATTGATGTAGCACGTAAACTTTCTGCTACAGAAATTGCCAGTTTAATGAGTGTCAGTGAAAAAATTGCCACTTTGAATGTCGAGCGTTTTCGTGACTGGCAAGCAGAGTTTGATCTTGCCAATGCACGTCAGGCCATGTTTGCTTTTAAAGGTGATGTGTACACAGGCTTAGATGCTTATAGTTTGTCTGCTGCAGATATTGAGTTTGCTCAACAACACCTGCGTATGCTTTCTGGCTTATATGGCTTATTGCGTCCTTTAGATTTAATGATGCCGTATCGTTTGGAAATGGGCACTAAGTTGCATAATGCGCGCGGTGAAAATTTGTATCGTTTCTGGGACGATATCATCACCAATTTAATTAACCAAGATTTAAAACATAACCAGTCGGCATTATTAGTTAATCTAGCTTCCGATGAATATTATAAGTCGGTGCAGGAAGCAAAAATTCAGGCTGAAATTATTAAACCTGTATTTTTAGATCAGAAAAATGGTAAATATAAAGTCATCAGTTTTTATGCCAAAAAAGCCCGTGGTTTGATGGCACGTTTTATCATCGAGAATAAATTAGAACGCGCAGAAGACTTAAAAGCATTCAATAGTGAAGGTTATTATTTCGATGCAGACAGTTCTTTAAAAGGCGAATTGGTCTTTAAACGTGACGAGCAAGCCGCCTAACTGTCGGTTTAATCGTTGAATCTCCCATCATGCTAACCTATGGCAGATGGGGGCGAGACTGACCAATCTCCTGTTTGTACTCTTAAAGCTGTTTAAAGGCTTCTATGGCACGTAATCGGCTAAGTTTTAAATCTACAATTGGATGCGGATAATCCAGTTTTAGATTTGGATTTTTCGCATATGGTTCATGAATATTTTTGGCATCTAAATGAGCCAGTTTAGGTAGCCATGTGCGAATATAATCACCATTGGGGTCAAACTTTTGTGATTGGCTCACAGGGTTGAAAATCCTAAAATAGGGCACTGCATCTGTACCAGTCGAGGCACACCATTGCCAGCCACCGTTATTGGCAGCCAAATCACCATCAATTAAATGTTGCATAAACCACTGTTCGCCCAAGCGCCAGTCAATTAACAGGTTTTTGCACAGAAACATTGCGCAAATCATTCTGACTCGATTATGCATCCAGCCCGTTTGCAAAAGTTGTTGCATGCCTGCATCCACAATGGGGATGCCTGTTTTTCCTTGTTGCCATGCTGCTAAACCTGCAGGATCATTTCGCCACGCCACCTGTGCGGTCTGATCTTTAAAAGGGCGGTGCTTTGAAACTTTGGGATAATCAAACAAAATATGTTGATAAAACTCACGCCACAGTAATTCATCTAACCAAGTTTGTTGCCCTGTATTTTCAAGATGAAAATGTCCTTGTGAATGCGCAAAAACCGCAGCCAGACATTGCCGAATGGAGAGAATGCCACAGTTTAAATACGCAGATAATTGGCTGGTACCAGACAACGCAGGAAAATCACGCTGTTGCTGATAATCTTGCATTTGTTCACGCGTAAAATCATCCAACAATTGCTGTGCATGTTGTTCCGTGACTGCCCATAAATTTTGTTGTGCCGTTGGAAGTGGGTCGAAACCTAAGTGTTCTAAACTTGGTACAGTAGAGAGATATTGTTCAGGAAGTTGAATCGACGTTTGAGCTTGTGGCAGAGGAAAGCAACGCGGAATACTGACACTCAACTGTTGATAGGCATACTTTTTAAATGCACTGAATACCTGATAAGGTTTCATGCTCTGATTGCGCACCGTACCCACAGGAAAAAGCGTACGGTCATGGTACAAAATCAAGTCCTGACCGTGTTGGTTTAAGGTTTGTTGAACTTCAAGATCACGTTTTAGTTCATTCACTCCTAATTCAATATTGGCATAAATATTTTGAATCGGATGAGAGTCCTTCAATGTTTGGCATAGTTGGAGCAGTGTTTGTGCAATGTCAGCCCAAGATGGTGTAATTTGAACAATCAGTGGGATATTGAGTTGTGCGAGTTCGTCTTTTAGTGCATTTAATTGACGCAAGTAAAAGTCAATTTTAATGGGCGCATCGTGATGTAAACGATATTGCTGAGGCGAAAGAATCACCACGCCAATACAAGCTCCTGCTTGGCTAGCATGCCAAAGTGCGGTGTGATCTGAAATTCTTAAATCTTGTCGGAACCAAACTAAATTATAGTTTTGCATGGGAAGAATGCTTGAGGTGAGCGCTGGAAAAGTGATTTCATTATAAGCATGGCTGGGTCGCATTGTCTTAAATGTGAAGGATTTATTTGACCAATAAAACAACAATGTGCTGTGTTGATTTTTCCTGTAACGATCTTTCCGCAATAGCCTGCCTGAAAGGATCTTTCAGTAATGTGCTTATCCTAAATTTTAGAATGGCAAACAAAAAAGCAAAGTAAAAATACTTTGCCTTTTGCTTCGATCAATACTGATCTTAGTGGTGATGACCACCCGCACCGTGTACGTGACCGTGATCTAATTCTTCTTGAGAAGCTTCACGGATTTCAACGATTTCTACTTCAAACGTTAAATCTTGACCAGCAAGTGGGAAGTTTGCATCAACAATTACGTTGTCACCTTCAACTGCTTTTACAGTTACGATTTGAACGCCATCATCAGTTTGCGCTTGGAACTGCATGCCTGCTTGGATGTTGTCTACACCTTGGAACATTTGTGCAGGAACTTCTTGTACTAAGTCTGGGTTGTATTCGCCATAACCTTCAGCTGCAGGTACGTTTACAGTAAATTTTTCACCTACTGTTTTACCTTCTAACGCTTTTTCTAAACCAGGGATGATATTACCTGCACCATGCAAATAGGCAAGTGGTTCACCTTGAGATTTGTCGAGAGTTTCACCCTCTGCGTTAGTCAATGTGTAGTGGAAAGAAACCACGAGGTCATTTGCAATAGCAGTCATGTTATTGATCCATTCAATTTTTTAAGGGTACATCATAAAGTGAAACGTGGAATTTGTTATAGACATTTCTGCAAATTCTTCACTTTTCCGAGTTTTTTATGACATTTTTTAGTTAATCGGGGCAATTTTTATAATTTCAATGCAAATTTGTGCGTCATACCTATAAATTTGCAGATTTTATTGCAGGCTCATTTTAAGCCCTTTGTATGATGTGTAGATGACAATAAAAAAGATGGGACATTGCCCATCTTGGTGATATTTAATTCTTGAGGATCATCGGCTTCTAACCGAGTGAAGTTTTCTCATCTTCTATAGGTTGATGGCTAAAGAAATTAAACAAACTGCCAAACCACATCATGATTCTTTCAAAAATATTGGCTTCAACAATGTTGACCTGTTCTTCAATCGCAAAGCTGTTAATCAATTGATTATTTTGATAAACGTGTACGGTTGCAAGTTTCATGACCTGTGCCAATGGCGCAGTCAGCAATTTTTCAGACAATTCAATATTGACATGCGTTTGTGTACGCTGTGCAGGTTCAAGTGTTTCTAATCCGCCTTGTTCATTCACAAGTTGTAGACGTTGAGTACTTTGATCAAACTGCGACAAGTTAATTGCATATGGCTGTTCATACAGCGATGTCGTCACAAACTTTGGCTGACTGCTTTCAATCTTAAACATGCGTAAAGTCGATTTCACCACAGGCAATTCTGCAATCATTTGTTTGGGTTTAATCGCGACTTCATTACGGGTATAGCTATAGGCTAAATTTAATAATTGATGTGCCACCTCAGCGCGTTTTTGCGCACTCTTGGTTCCCATCACCACCACCACCAAACGACGTTCAGGTGCATCACTGTCCAGTGTTGGGCGGTTTGCGGTTAGGGCAAGGTTGTAGCCTGCAGCTTTGGTGAAGCCTGTTTTTAATCCATCTACACTTGGGTCTTGTTTTAATAAAATATTGGTCGCACGGTGAAAGTGCTGATTATAGGTAAAACTGGTCTGTTTTGAATAAGCCAAATAATCGGGTGTTTCAGTCACTATCGCTTGTGCCAAACGTGCCATATCTGCCGCAGAAGAATAATGGTTTGGCATGGTCACACCAGACGGATTCTGAAAATGTGTGTCTTGCATACCCAAAGCTTGCGCTTCCTGATTCATTCGGGCAATAAACTGCGGCACACCACCTGCAACACGTTCACCTAAAGTGAGTGCAGCATCGTTAGCAGACATAATAATTAAGCCTGCCAATAATTGATCTACCGAAATCTGCTCACCTGCTTTTAGATACATTTGTGATTCATCCCACATCACTTGTTCTACCACAGGTGTTGCGGTCAAAATTTCATGTCGGTCTAATTTACCTGCCTGAATATCTTTCAGCACAATATAGGCCACCATCATTTTAGTGAGTGAAGCAGGTGCACGTTGTACGTGACTATTGTGTTCTGCAATCACTTGCCCAGATTGTGGGTCTAAAATTGCCCATGCTTCGGCTTCGACACTTTCAGCTTGAATATTCAATAATGCGGCATGCGTGATTGCGCTGCAGAGCCAGCAGAGCGCCGCAATCAGATAGATAACACGTTTCAAAGAAGTTCCTTATTTACACCAATCCATTGGTGTCACAATGGTTTTAAGCAGCAAAAACAATAACAATTGACTAGGGAATGCTATGCCTTTTTTGCTCAGATGGCTACCCATAAATGCAGACAAATCTCATCTTGACGCATCAATTGCTAAAAAAATGTTAAGCTTGTTGCCAAGTTCTTATTTATACATTTTGTATTGCCCATTATGTTGCATTATCAAATCGAATTTGACGATTATCGTCAGCATCTTATTCATGTCACCGTGCGTTTTTTGGCTAATCCTACTCAGGTTTTATCTCTACCCACTTGGATTCCAGGCAGCTATTTAATTCGTGAATTTTCCAAACATCTTGAGTCGGTACGTGCTTATGATGAAGCGGGGCGTATCCTCAAAATTCAGAAATTTGAAAAGAATAAATGGCGCTTATTTAATATCGATCATGAATTGATTACGGTGGAATATGATGTCTACGCTTATGATTTGTCAGTGCGTGGCGCTTATGTCGATCAAACCCGTTTATACGTCAATCCTGCCTGTGCCTGTTTGGGCTTAGATGGGCAAGAAGATAAAGCTATTGAAGTTGAATTATTTTTACCAGACGAGCTGAAGCATTTTCAGCTTGCGACAGGTTTGGCAGCAAAAAGTTTGGTGAAAGGGCGTTATACCTTAAAAGCCAAAAACTATGCCGAACTGATTGATGCACCGTTTGAATTGGCAGAACAAACCCGTTTTAGTTTTACCGCAGCAGATATTCCACACGAATTTGTGGTTTCGGGCAAACATGCAATGAACGCTGCGCGTATGCAGCAAGATATTGAAAAAATTTGTGCTACACAAATTACCATGTTTGGTTCTGCGCCATTTGAAAACTATACCTTTATGACCATGGCAACAGGCAATAGCTATGGCGGTTTAGAGCATCCAAACAGTACCAGTTTAATTACACCTCGTGATGATTTGCCGAGAGCTAACGAACCTGAACAACCTTCTAAAGATTATCAGCGCTTTTTAGGTCTGTGCAGCCATGAGTATTTTCATAGTTGGTTGGTGAAATTCATTCGTCCTGAAAGCTTTGTGAATTATGATCTGAATCAGGAAGGTTATACATCGCTGTTATGGATTTTTGAAGGCTTTACGTCTTATTACGATGATTTGTTATTGCTGCGTAGTGGTGTAATTGATCTGGCGGCTTATTTGGAGTTGCTCAAAGCACAAATTGATCGTTATTTGCAAAATCCGGGTCGTGCGATTCAAACGGTAGCAGAATCTAGTTTTGATGCTTGGGTTAAGTTCTATCGTCAAGATGAAAACTCGAACAATGCAGGAACCAGCTACTATAACAAAGGCTGTTTGGTGGCTTTATGTTTAGATTTGGGCTTGCGTTTACGTGGTTCAAGCTTAGATGCCTTAATGCAGAAATTGTACGCTAATGCGCAACAGGGCATTCAAGTGCATGAGCGCACTATCTTTGAATTATGTAAAGAATTGACAGGAGATGATTGGTCGGAGCAAATCCATCACTTAATTAACACGACTGATGAATTGCCGCTCGATCAGTTATTGCCTGAATTTGGCGTTGATTATCAGCTAAAACAGGATAAGTCTTTGCCGTTTGGTTTAAAATTGGCAGATAAACCTGAAGGGGTGTTGGTACAAGCTGCCCATCGTGAAGGTGCTGCGGCAAAAGCAGGACTTTCTGCGCTTGATGTGATTGTTGCGATTGATGGCTTAAAGGCATCTGTAAAATCACTTGAGCAATATGCCAAACAGGATGCAGCTTATACTGTTCATGCATTCCGCCGTGATGAGTTGATGACTTTTGAACTGAATGCTGCGCAGATTGAATTGCCAGAAGTGGCATTAAGCGTTACAGATCAGGCAAAAGTAGAACAGTGGTTAAAAGGCTGAGTTAAAGTTTAATTTAAAGTTCAGCTATAAAAAAATGGATGCTTCGGCATCCATTTTTGTATCTTGAACAAGTTGAGTTTTGACTCACCAACTCATTAACGTGCCCGACGTCCACGGCTTTTGGTATTAGGGCGTGTAGTACCATTGGTCTTACGACGAGGTTTCTCACTTTCTTCCATTTGCCAAATACGTGGCGTACCTGATTTTTTCTTGGTAGTGCCATCTTTATTTTTCTTTTGATGGATTGGCTTGCCACCCGTACCACCAGGTTTTTTCACATAAGAACGCGAGCGATACGGTTCAGCAGCAGGCACATCTTTAAAATCAGGATACAACAACGGTTCGATTTCTTTAGTTTCACCGGGTTGTAAACCCAATTGTACCAAGTCAATTGAACCAATTTTGGTGCGGATTAAACGCAAAGTTGGAAAACCAACCGCAGCCGTCATACGACGCACTTGGCGGTTGCGACCTTCACAAATTGAAATTTCAATCCACGAAGTAGGTACAGAAGCACGGAAACGTACAGGAGGATCACGCTCCCACAACCATTCAGGCTCATCGACTTTATACGCTTGCGCAGGCAAAGTCATGCCATCTTTCAGTTCCACGCCTTTACGCAATTGTGCCAAGGCATCTTCAGTGACATCACCATCGACTTGAACCAAATAGGTTTTGTATTTTTTATTGGCTGGATTGGTAATAAACTGATTCAAGCCGCCATGATCAGTCAAGAACACCAAGCCTTCCGAATCCATATCTAAACGACCAGCTAAACGTAAGTCTGGATCATCAACAAAAGCCGACATGGTGAGATGTTTTTCATCTTCACGGAATTGAGAGAGAACGTCATATGGTTTATTTAAGATGACGATTTTCATAAGAAATGCTTCTTTAAATTCAATAAATTGGGAAAATTGAGAGTATTTAAAAGGAAAAACGGGCGATTTCCAATTAAATCGCAAATACAGTGCGTTTGAGATGGCTCTATTATGCGATAAGAATGGGGGAAAGTATTGCTTATTGATAAATATTTTTTTGGTGTGCTTGCCAAAATGAGCAGCGGTATCACAACGATTAAAAACTAGAAAGCTAAGCGCTAAAAAGCCCAATGTTGGGCTAAAGAAGACAGCTTTTACAAACTTGGCATCACAGCCAATAACATACTTCCCTGATACTACTGCTCGCTTTATGCCGAATTAGTCCAAAATCAACCCGCTTGGCAGATTGAAAGTACAGAAATTGGCTAGGCACTTATAGTGAAAAGAACTTAAGATGAAATAAGTGTATATATTTTTAGGATCATGAGTTCATTAATGAAAATTTACCAAGTCGATGCTTTTAGCCATGAATTATTTAAAGGCAATCCTGCTGCCGTACTTGTTAGTAAAACATGGTTAGCCGATGATTTAATGCAAAATATCGCATTGGAAAATAATCTGTCTGAAACCGCTTTTGTCAAAATGATAGATGCGGAAAACTTTGAAATCCGCTGGTTTACCCCCATAACAGAAGTCGATTTTTGCGGACATGCCACACTTGCCAGCAGCTTTGTTTTATTTAAGGATTATACAGAGGCAAATACAATTCAATTTCATGTTAAAAATTTGGGGATTTTTACAGTTCAGCAACAGCAAGATGGCAAAATTTGCATGAATTTCCCGATACGCGCTGCCCAGAAAGTTGAAGATTATCCCGATATTTTACGCCAAGCTTTGACTAAACCATTTAAAAACGTCTATATCAATGCGCAAGCCTATATTGTGGAATATGAATCGGTACAAGATGTGTTAGATGAACAGCCTAACCTTGAATTATTAAAACAATTGGGACAGTTGCGCACAGCCATTACGGCACAGTCGAGTGTTGATGTTGCGATTACTGCCTCTGCAAATACACAGTATGACTGCGTATCGCGTTATTTTGCACCAGCCATGGGCATTGCAGAAGATCCTGTTACAGGTTCAATTCATACTGCAATTGCACCGCTATGGGCAGAAAAATTACAGCAAACCGAACTTGTGGCATATCAGGCTTCTGCCCGAGGTGGCGTACTGTATTGCAAGATTTTGCCTAATGATCGCATCGAAATTTCAGGATATGCACAGCTATATTTGCAGGGCGAAATCATGATTTAAACATGCACAGCATTAGACCTTGTATCTTGGAGATGAAGCTGAGATGAGAGAAGTCTGCTAGATTTTTTTCTTGGTTTTAACTTACATCATTTGCAAATATTTACTGTGGGTTTAATTGCAGCTTGTTATGCTGTTTGCGCTCAAGTTGAAAATTGTCATATTTCATGGCAAATCAAAAAATAGAATGAAATCAATCGGGAAAAAGAAGTTGCTACGTTTTAAAACCCTCACTTTATCTTTATGTGTACTGGCATTCAATAGTGTGGTTTTCGCGCAGCCAGTTTTAGTAAAATCTCAGCAAGAAATACAAGAATATCAACTTGATAATGGCTTAAAAGTCATTTTGGCACCCAATCAGAAAGAAAATAAAGTCTTTATGAATATGGTGTATTTAACGGGTTCATTGAATGATCCACAAGGCAAAGGTGGTTTGGCACACTTGTTGGAACATTTGGCATTTAAAGGTACAGAAAACGTACCTGCCGAGGAGTTTCAGCGCCGTTTAGATCAATATAGTTTAATGCACAATGCCAGCACCGACTATTACTCCACTAAATACACCAACATCATTCGTCCTGAAACTCGCGCCGTCAATGAGATGATTTATCTTGAAGCGGAACGCATGGATAAATTGGTCATGCAGGAAAAATATGTGCCTGCCGAAATTGCGATTGTAAAGCGTGAACGCGAAGTGCGTATGGATCAACCGTTTTCAGTCTTGTTAGATCAGGTGTGGAAATCGGCCTATGGCAATCAGTATTTCGGACGCTTACCAATTGGCGATTTAAATGAACTGCAATCCATTAAAATGCAGGAATTGAACCAGTTTTATCGGACTTGGTATGCGCCGAATAATGCTGTTTTGGTTATGACCGGTAAGTTTGATCAGACCGCAGTGTTAAAGCAAATTGATCAGCATTTTAGTCCAATTGCAGCACGTCAAATTCCAAAGCAGGTACAAGTTCCGTTATTGGACAGCAATAAAATTCAGCCACGCAATTTTGTCGTACAAAAGGGCAGTCAGCTGGCCAAATTTAATCTGTATTTAAATGGCAAGGATGAAAAGTTAAAAACTGCTTTGGTGTTGTCGCCTTATTTACATACCTTACAGCCGAGCGGACATTTATACCAAAATCTTGTGGAAACAGGTACAAGCACCATGGTGCAATCTAGCACATGGCTAGATCAAGATTTTAATTTAGTGCTGATGGGGGCATTGTATGCGCCAAATCACGACGCTAAACAAGTACAAGCTGGCTTGAATAAGAGCATCGAACAGGCCAAGAATTTTGATGCAGCAGAATTACAGCGGGTTAAAAATCTGATTCAAAATCAATCAGATAGTGTTATGAGTGATGCAGTGGCTTTAGGTGGTCGCTTGAGTGATTATGCGGTGGCTTATCAGGGTGATTGGACGCAGTATTGGCGTGATTTAAACAATATTCAACAGTTAAATGCAGATGAACTAAATCAGCGTTTAAAACAGTTCTTCACTGCACAGCATCGGGTCATTGGCGATATTCAGCCCACACCTGAAGATCAAAAACAGGCACTCACAGCAAAAAATAATCTAAATACAGCAAAAATTTTAGATCAGCAAGATACACCTGTTACACCTTTGAAAGATGTGAAAAGTTATCAGCAAGAAGTGACAGACTATGTGCAAAAATCCAAACAGTCTTTGATTAAAAATGAAAAAAAGATTCAGCGTGGCAGCTTAAAAAATGGTGCCAAGTATGCATTATTTCCAACTGCAACTCGTGATGATAAAACCTATGCCACCATTTCGGTAAATTTTGGTACGGCACAATCTTTATTTAAGCAAGGTGAAATTTTAGATTTAACCGCGTATTTGTTGCTGCGTGCATCTCAAGAGCATAGTTTGCAAGACATCGCCGATCAGTCAATTGCTGCAGGTGGTTCGGCTTTTGCACAAGCCGATGCTAATGCGATTCATATTCAAATTGTGGCAAAAAATGAAAAGTTTAATGCGTTTTTTAATTTTGTTTTAGATGTCATGCAAAACCCAAGTTTTGAGCAAAGTCAGTTTGATTTAATTCGTTCTCAAAGTTTATCTAGTTTAGAACGACCTTATACCGAGCCTGAAACTGTAGCAGCTTTGACTATGGCGCGTTTAATTGAAATTTATCCGCAGGGCGATTTACGCTATCACTTCGAGCCTGAATTTGCGAAGCAACAACTGCAAACTGCAACCCAAGCGCAGGTGCAGCAGTTATATCGTCAATTTTTTGCCATGAATCATGCACAGATTGCCATTACAGGTGAGTTTGATCCGAAACAAATCAAAAAAACTTTAACCCAGCGTTTAGGACAATCACGCAATACGGAAGCATATCAACGCTTAGATTCAGCCTATACGGCATATCCTGCGAAAAAGTTGCATGTATTGGCAGAACAGCGCGAATTTGGCAGTTATCAAAGTTTATTGACCTTACCTTTGGGTGTGAATCATCCTGACACACCTGCCATGATGGTGCTGAGTTATATTTTGGGTGAATCGCAATTGTCTTCACGTTTGGCACAAGAACTACGTGAAAAAAATGCATTGGTTTATGGTTTTAGTAGTGGTTTGAGTTTAAGTGAATTTGAACAATCGGGTGCGCTCAGTATTTCTGCGCAATACAGTGCAGGCAAGTCGGCTCAAGTGTCACAGGCGGTGCATAAAGTGTTGCAGGATTTGCGCCGTGATGGTGTCAGCTTGCAAGAAGTTGAAGCTGCAAAAGCCGATATTTTGAAAAAACGTGTGACTGCCTTAGAAGATGAACGCAGTATCCACCGTATGTTGGTACCGCAATTAGAACAAGGTCGTGATTTACGTTACCGTGAGCGACGTGATCAAGCGTTAGCAAAACTCAGCAAAGCCGATGTAGATGCTGTGATTCAGAAATATTTACGCTTAGAACATTTGCTTGAAGTAGCCGCCGATCAATATGGTCAAGCCAATGTTGAGGTGCTGCCGTTAAAGCCGCAGTCTAAATAAAGATTCAATTTAATTTTGAGCAGATACAAAAAACGCATCCATTTCGATGCGTTTTTTGTCTTCAAGTTTGCTATCTATGCTCAATTGGCTAAAGCTTTATAAACGATAAAACTGTTTGGCATTATGATGAAACACTTGCTGCAAAGCATTTGGATGATAGGCCGCAACAATATCACTAGTCGCATCAATTAAATTGACCAAAGACGTGCTCACTCGATCCATTGGAAAATTGGAAGCAAACATCAACCGATATATTCCAAAGCTTTGTAAGGCATGCTGAATCAGTGGTGCAGTTAAATCTATAATTTCCTGTTTTGAGGCTTCACGTTTTTGCAAGTGAAATTGATGTCCTAAAACAGGCATAAATAACCCTGAAATTTTGCTGTAAACATTTGGACAGTGTGCCAACTCGGCAATATCTTCTTGCCAACGAAACAGAATGTTTTCCCGTGCTGTTTTGGTCACGCCTGTATGTGTGCCAACTTGCCCGAACAGCCCTGCAGGTGTGCCTAAATGGTCAAGTACAATAGAAGTTTCTGGAAATTGTTTAGCCAGCGCCAAGACATCGCCCAATTGGGTCGAATACGTCCATGCATCAAAACTTAAATTATATTGCGCTAAAGCTTCAAAACCTTTTAGAAACTTTTTGTTCCGATATAAATGTGGTTCGTCTGCCCAAGAGAAAATCCCGTGATCTTCATGCACGGCTGCCATTTTACGAATTCCACGGAAGTTTGGAGAGGCTTTGTGATGTAATTTTAGAATTTTCTTAAAATTAGAATCGCGCGGGTCTGCAGTGGCGACAATCGCGCCCAAAGCCAAACCATTATTTTTAAAATCCAGACTTTCTATAAATTCGGTTTCACCAACTACACCTTTGCCTTTATGGTTGTGCCAATTGGCTTCAATATGCACAACTTTTTCAGCCGTATAAAAACCTAAGTCGCGGGCATAATGCTCAGGTAAATAGGGCGATGTGACGTGCTCGGTGCGTCCCAAAGTTTCAATGAGTGTTTTCGGTTTTATCAGGCGGATGGTTTTATCTAGCAAATTGGGATGCTTGCCCAAAAGCTTAACAGCAAGTCGTGCGCTGTGTGGCGTGTTATACGGATCCCACTGATGAATATGTGCATCAATGAGTGCAAATCCTAGATTCTGCATAATGATCCTGTTTTTATGACGCTATTATTTCACTATTCAAAGCCATCATGTTACAAAAGGGAAGGGTTATTTATCGAAATCTACAAGTTTGAAAATTAGCCGCAATAAAAAAGCCCCGTAGGGCTTTGTTTATATGCAAAATTAATGATCGTGCGAGTGGTCGTGATCATGTTTATGGGTATGAAATTCTTCGTTGTGACGGAAGCGTAAGTAGTTTTCAAACTGCTCGCAATATTCGTCATAATTATCTTCAAGCATCATTTGAAATTGCTGCAAGATATATGACATAACTTGGTCTTTGGCATCGCGCATTTCATTGCCATCTTTAAAATTATTGGCTGCCACCCAAGTATTAAAACGTGCAGTAGCAAATAACATGGCAGCACTCACCTGACCACGAATTTCGGCAGGTTTTACTGTGGAGCCTTTTTCAAAATGACAGAAGCCATTGGCCTGTTTAATAAATTCATCGGCACGTTCAAAAAAAGCCGCATTTAATGCTTCTTCTTCGGTTACATCGGTTGCTTCAATCTTTTGAACCATGAATTTTTCCTAAGCTAAAAATCTGAATGTTTCATTATAGGCAAAGCCTTGCAGAAACAAAACCTTTGCCTTAAGCTAAAAATAGCCTAAGCAAAATTGGAGTGGTTGATGCAAGATGCGATTGCGGTACAAAGTTTAAAAAGCGACATTGCTTTATTACGTCAAAATATTTGGCCACCCGTGCAACTTGCCCATGTTGAAGGCTTGCCGATTTATTATGGAACACGCGCAGAAGTAGCAGAATACTATAAACAATGGACAGGGTTGATTGAACGTGCACAGGATTTATTTCAGCCTTTTATGCAAGATGCAGTCATTGATGCGGTGCATTTACCCAGTCATTTGAACTTGCCCTTATTTTATTTTCATGTCGATCGGATTCGAGTGAATAAAACCCGCGCCAAAGAATCGAAAACTTTTCGGGGGATTGCCAGCCTGATCGAAAAATGTGGGCAATTTGAACCGCAGGAAATTCAGCTCATGCAGCGTTGGTTAGACAGTGATGACAATGCAGCACTGGTGGCACATCGTGAGTTTATTGATTTGCGTACTTATGTGTTTCAGCATGGGCAAAGTGACTACACGCGCACCCGTTTTTATGTGAATGGTATTGTGTTAAGTGTTGAACCGCATTTTGAACTGGTCGATGCGCGCGATAAGCCACGTAAGCAGCGCAGTGACAGCTATCAAGACCCTTTAGCGGATAACCAAACATGGAAAGTGTTTGGTAAATATCGTTAAGCTTTTAGAAAGTGTGCAATATTAAGATTAAATATAAAAAAGCTCAAAATGAAATGCATCTCTGTTGAGCTTAAAGGTGATCATTGATTGATGATCAAACTTCAACTACGACCAAAAAGGCTGACTTTCAGCAAACTGCTGTAAATCCTGTTCAATCTGTATGGAAATATGACGTTCTTCCGACACAATCCAACCCAATACAAACCATGTTTTCGGTTCAGTTTGAGCATGGCTTTCATATAGACCTTGTGCCACCATTAAATCATTAAAATGCCCTAAAGTTTCCTGTAATGGTTTTAGGGTTTTTAAATACGTTTTGACGTCATCTTCTGCAAATAAACTACTCACAAACTCCACGGTATAGCGTAAACGTTTTACACGCTTACGCGTGCGGTGTTTAGATTCCACATCCAAGGTTTGGAAATGACCTGTATCATCACAAATTTGTTGATGCATTTTCTGCAAGCGTTTACGTAATACTTTTTTGAATGGTTTTGATTCTGCATCTGCAATCGCAGCCGAATGTGCAAAACTCATAAGTTGTAACAGTAATAAGGTTGTGGTCGGTGAGCGGAAAATTGCATCAATCGCAATGTTTTCAGATGCTGCAGGTGGTAGTTCGGTAATAGGTGAGCCTGCATTTTCAAGTTGCGGAATCAGACTTTCGCGCAAAGCATCTTGATCGCGGGTCGAACCTAACTGCTGAAAAAGTGTCGCCAATTGACTTTCCCAATTGTTATTTGCCAACGCATCATATTCAGCAAAAATTTTTAAGGCACTGCGTAAACGTCGAATGGCAACACGCGCTTGATGCACATGCCCACTGGCATAATCTTGACTGGCAATCGCAGTTGCATTTGGCAGCAAGTGTGCCAAACAATTCTGGGTAATTTGCGCCAACAACTCATGCATATTTTCGGGGTGTTGCAATTGCAAGGTACTTTGCTGCTGTACAGGAATCATGGTTTCATTGTTATACAGCATATTGCCACGCTGCGATTTAGTGCGTGTGTCGAGCCATAAATGATATTTTTTAATCCACGGCTGAATATAGGCAATTAAGTCTGCAATTTCACCTTGTTTCAGTTCAAACTCAACTTCGTAAATTTCAACCGAATTTTTGCTTTGGCGGATTTCACCTAAATCAAAAGCAACTTCAATTTGGCTGTTTTTATAATGTGCCAATTGGCTGTAGCGTAAAACATCGGTTTCAAACTGCAGGGTTAAATCTACCTCTGAACCGTCTAAGGCTTTTTTTAAAATCTTTCGTGCTTGTTTATGATTTTCATAACATGCCAAATCACACAATTCAGGCGCATCATGTCCTAATTCATGTTCAAGCTCAAAGCGTTCATAATGTTGTGGACTAGGCGCTTTTAAAGTTTGTTTCCAAATATCGCCCTCTAAACGCTGACGCAGGGCAATGCGTTGCTTGGCTAAGTGCTGTTCAGGACTATCATAATATTTAGCCCATAAGCGTTGTTGTTGAACCAGTTTGTTCTTTTTAAATGCTTTTTCAAATGCCGCACGATAGTTGTGTGGAATTTGAAATTTTAATTCTATTTCACACATCGGGAATGCCCTCGATGAAACAAGATAAGTTCTCTTTACTATAGTGTAAATCTATAAATGAACAAGGGGAGAATTGTGAACAAAAGCTTGAAAAATAAAATAATTTGTATTCAGTTTTTAACACAAAGCAGCCGAATGAATATTCACAAGGCTGCCGTTGTATTGCAGTATTTTTAGCGTGTGCTTTGAGGATGTTAAGGATACTTATTTTAAGAATTTACGGCTCACCATAAATTGTTCTGTCGCTTCCAATAAACGCTGTGCATACACTTCCTGTTTTGCAGTGAGCCAACCTAAAACAAACCAGTCGCTCGCTTCCAATTCAGTTTGTTGAATGTATGCTGCAGAAGATGCCAACACTTGATATTCCTGTGCTGCAAGCTGTGCATCATTCAAAGCTTTACTATATTTCTGCAAATTTTTGACATCATAAATATGCGTCAAAATGGGGAAGCTGAATTTTAGCTCCTGAATACGCAAAGCCAGTTGATCTAAACTTTCAAAATCGTGAATATCACTGTGCTGTAATTGTTCATGTAACTGCTTATATTGCTGTTGCAATGTGTTTTGTGCGGCAGTTTTTAAGTCTAAACCCGAGTCAGCGCTCACATCTAAACTAAACATCAATAATTCTAAATAGTGATGCACGTTTTGCGTTGACCGGACTAAATTGACCAATTTTTCTTGGGCGTATAAGGTATCTTTTTTTAGATTTTCTGCAGTCGTCGGGTTTTGTAAAAACGCGCCGAGTGTGGCTTGCATGTGTTCTAAATGCTTCAAGTGATCAAAATGTTGTTTAAATGCTGCAATTTGCATGGCCCATTTGTCGCCTAAATGCTTAGACCAATCTTTAAATAAGGACAGCGTTAGTTGTAAATGCTGCAAAGCAAGCTGCGCCTGATCAATATGGTTTTGCTCGGCAACTTGTGCAGAAATTGCGGCAATATTAGGCAATAAATGCTGTAATTGTTGTGCAATTAACAGGCGTAAATTTTGGTCTGCATGGTCTTTTTTACTGAATTGAAATTCTTTGCTCTGAGCCGCAGGGCTGACTTTTTGCTGCACAGAAAGCAAATGTCCAATTTCTGCTTTATTGCGCACATCCAGCCATAAATGAAATTTTTTCACCCATTCAAAACTAAAAGCCAGCAATTGCTGAATTGAACCTTGTTTCAGTTCAAACTCAACTTCATGTACTTCAACTTCAGCATCTGCACAACGAATGTGACCAACATCTAAACTGATTTCAATGTCAGTATCTTCAACGGTCATTAGTCGTGAGGTACGTTGAATATCGGTTTCAAATTGTAGTTGCAACTGATCCCAATTTTGTCCCAAAGCTTGATTTAGCAATTGTTGTGCTTCGGGAATACTTTGATAAATTTGCAGATCAAGTTGTGGTGGAGTATCTGGATTTTCAGTTGGCGCAAGTGGATGGTTATGTTCAAAACTATGAAAATGACTTTGACCTGCCGCTTTTAAAGTTTGTACCCATTGCTCACCTTCTAAACGCAGTCTTAACGCCATGCCATGATGCGCCAAGCTGTGCGTAGATGTATCAAAATAGCGTGCTTTTAATGGAATTTGAGTCGATTTTTTCGGGTCTAAAGTTTTGAGTAGTGCAGTACGACGTGCGACTGGAATTTGAAATTTTAATTCAACTTCGACCATGAAAAATATCCTGAACGTAAAGTATGTTGCGCCAAAGCAGCGGCAAGCAAATTGGTATTATGAATGTGTGAAAATTGCAGAACGAAGGTTTTGCAAAAGTGCGTTTGATTGTAACCAAAATATGCCAAGAAGTAAGGCTTGACCTTGGCTTTTTTAGGGTCTGTTGGCATTTCCTAAATGGCTTGCGCTGTAGGCTAAAACTGAGCAGATCAGGCATGAAACGTAGGGTATAGCGAGACTATTGCCAAGTTTCATAACGCAATCTGAGAAAGTTTTAGCCACAGCCTTTCAGGACAAGCATATTTTTTGCTGCTATTGCGTTATGAGTCAGTTATTTAGAACGACTAAATTTCCTGTCTCATGCCTTATATCAGCTGAAAAATATGCGTTGTCGCAAACATAGACGAAGTGTCAACAGACCCTTGAGTTTGGTTTTTTTTTGGCTTAGTTTAAAGTGTCGTTGAGCGTAGCAAAAATAATTCAAATCTATAAACATCAGGATGATGAACATGAACGCAGCATCAAAGCCCGAATTTGAGCCGACACCAGACCCCAAGTTTGAATCGCCAATTCAGGACTATTCAACATTTTACCGTTTTTATTTAACTGAACACCGCAACATCATGAGTCGTCGTTTGCACGTTGTTGGCAGCAGTATCGGTTTATATTGTGTGAGCAAAGCCATACGCCAGAAAAAAGCCAAATATGTACTCTATGGTTTGCTAGCAGGCTATGCCTGTGCATGGGTCGGGCACTTTGTTTTTGAAAAAAATAAACCTGCCAGTTTTAAACAGCCTGTGTATAGTTTTATTTCAGACTGGCGGATGTTTGCAGATGTTTTACGTGGTCATTTAAGTTTGCAAGATCGTGCTAAAGATAAAATTCCAAGTTGAATTGAGTGTTTAGTTATACCGTTTAGGCAAAAACTAGACGATATGTGATTATTTTCATAAAAAATGTACAAATAAAATTAATTTTTTGTTGAAATGATAGAGTGAATATTCTAATAATGTGTCATCAAATTTATTGATAAAAGTTTGTGACTTTCCAAGCCTAGAGTGACCTTTCTCTAGGCTTTTTTTATGTGAAAAATTATATTCAGAATGGTGTTAAATCAGAAATCATTCATCTTTAAGCAAGGATATAGAGCAAGCAGGTTACTGATAGAGCGGCATGAAAAAATATAGACACATGATCATTTGTCGCATCCCCACATGCGCTCTGGCACAAATGATCATGTGTCTAAATGGGCGACCTAAATATGTCGTTATTCGCTGTAGTCACCCGTATGGATTTTAAAATCCATATCTTATTGAACTGGTTGCAGTTCTTGTTTTGCGCAGTTCAATTAAAGCTAAATCTATCTTTTAGCGCTATCACTAGAATTTGGTATTTTTAAGTTTTTGACTCAATAAAACCCAAACAAAATAGAAGCTTATAGAGCCTATATAAAAAAACTTGTTGAGCCTGAGGTTCTGACGCATGCCGCCTGAATGTGTAATAATACAGACCTTGTATTATTTGTGGCTGAGATTATGCGCGGTTTATATTTGATTACCAATGATGATCCTATCGAACTGCTTTTGGCAAAATTAGAAGGGGCGATGGCAACTTATGAAGTCGCGGTGTTGCAATATCGCCGTAAAAATGTGCCTCAAGCTCAGCAGGCATACGAAATTGAATATATGAAATCGATGTGTGATCAATACAAAGTGCCATTTGTGATTAATGATGATCTTGAAACTGCAGTGAAATATGGTGTTGGCGTACATTTGGGTCAAGAAGATGGCTCTATTGTTGAAGCGGTTGCACGTTTACCACAAGATGTATTGATTGGTCGCAGTTGTAATAACTCGATTGAATTGGCAGAGCAAGCCATTGCCGATGGTGCAAACTACGTGGCTTTTGGTGCAGTCTATGCAACTGAAACTAAACCTGAGGCAAGTACACTTACATTAGACACGCTCACACTGGCGAAGCAACAACTCAATGTGCCAATTTGCGCGATTGGTGGTTTAACTGTTGAAAACAGTCAGCCTGTCATTGAAGCAGGTGCCGATTTATGTGCAGTGATTAGTGATATATTAAGACGTCCGATGCATACTGTTGCACAGCGTGTTTATGATTGGTCTGCACTTTTCAAAGCAGACACTTAAAGCAGACAGCTAATTTTTTATTTTATTTTTTGAGTTGAGTGCCTCCATGAGCTTATCTCCAAAGCAAGAACAATTGTTTAAACAAGCCAATAAGCATATTCCAGGTGGGGTCAATTCACCTGTACGCGCATTTAACGGGGTAGGCGGAACCCCTGTATTTATTGAAAAAGCCAAAGGTGCTTATTTGTACGATGTCGATGGCAAACGCTATGTTGACTATGTAGGTTCTTGGGGGCCAATGATTTTAGGCCATGCCCATCCTGCTATTATTCAGGCAGTGCAGGCTGCTGCTGAAGATGGTTTGAGTTTTGGTGCGCCAACGGTGCATGAAACGACTTTGGCCGATATTATTTGCGAAATCATGCCTTCAATTGAATTGGTTCGCATGACCAACTCAGGTACAGAAGCCACCATGACTGCAATTCGTTTGGCGCGTGGTTATACAGGTCGCGACAAAATCGTCAAATTTGAAGGTTGCTATCATGGACACTCAGATTCGCTGTTGGTCAAAGCAGGCTCAGGACTTTTAACCAGTGGTGAAGGTGAAGCAACTTCTGCGGGTGTTCCTGCCGATTTTGCCAAACACACGTTGACTTTGCCCTATAACGATATCGCCACTTTAAAAGAATGTTTTGCAAAGTTTGGTGCTGAAATTGCGGGGGTGATTGTTGAACCTGTTGCGGGCAACATGAACTTGGTTAAACCGATTGATGGTTTCTTGCAAGCGATTCGTGATGTCTGTGATGAACACGGTGCAGTTTTTATCATTGATGAAGTGATGACTGGTTTCCGTGTTAGCTTGGGCGGTGCTCAGGCACATTATAATGTTAAACCAGACTTGACCACACTCGGTAAAATTATTGGTGCAGGCTTACCAGTAGGTGCATTTGGTGGTAAACGCGAAATCATGGAGTGTATTGCACCATTAGGTAAAGTGTATCAAGCAGGTACTTTGTCGGGTAACCCATTAGCGATGCGTGCAGGCATTGAAATGTTTAAACATTTACGTGCCGAAGGTTTTTATGAAAACTTAACTGCGCAATTGGAAAAATTATTGGCAGGCTTACAAGCTGCGGCAGATGAAGCAGGTATCCCATTCAAGACGCAACAAGTCGGTGCGATGTTTGGTTTGTATTTTACTGACCAAGATGACATCACCAGTTTTGATTCTATGCTGAAATGCGATGTCGATGCTTTCCGTAAATTTTTCCACGGAATGTTGCAACGTGGTGTGAACTTGGCACCATCTGCTTTTGAGGCGGGCTTTATTTCATCTGCGCATAGTGATGAAGATATTGCCTACACCATTCAAGCTGCAAAAGAAACATTTGCGGAAATGAAGGCGTAATTTGACCTCTGCTTAACACTGTTCTAAAAGGCATAGATATCTCCAAAATATCTATGCTTTAGGTTAAATTGAAGAGCATGCTCTTCAATTTAACATCTCTGGCCTGGATCAGCGTCTTGTTAAACACTAAAATAGCCTGGTCAAACTAAATATGAATCCTATTACTTCATTTGCTCCAGCCAACAAAGATATAGCTTCAGAACGGCTTTGTTGTGCAACTATCTCGCACTATGATTTCATTGTATTTTTCTATCCAAATTTAAAACCTTTAAAACAGTATCTAAAAAAATATTTATGCAGCAAAGCCTCCTGCATGCTATAAAACCCACATTTCTAAAAGCGGACTGATTTAAAATTCAGCGTATTACTTGTTTCAGCCAAGCAAATCGGGAAATTCATCTGGTATTCGCAAATTTTGCATTGTAATTTTGTGTCAGGCTTTTTATTATTGCCGCCTTATTTTCACGATCAAGCCTGGAATTGAAATTGAGTAATTTTCTAAGCGAACACCTGATTCATCGTGACGATGAGTTTATGGTAATCCATAAACCTGCTGGCATACTCACCGTTCCAGGTAAAACAGCAGATTTGCAAGACTGTGTGATCACTCGTCTGGTTACAATTGAACCACGTACTTTGCTGATTCATCGTTTAGATCGTGATACTTCGGGTATTTTGGTATTCGCACTCACAAAATGGGCGCAAAAACAAATTTCGCGTCAGTTTCAAGAACGCCAAACCGACAAAACCTATCAGGCATTGGTGGCAGGGCAATTGCAAGGTGAAGGCACTGTAGATGTGCCAGTGGTCTACGATCCTGCACATCCACCATTACACATTGCCGATGCAACCCATAACAAACCTGCGTTAACGCATTGGCGCGCATTAGAACAGTTTGAATTGCAAGGGCAAATCTTGACTCGTGTGCAATTGACGCCTATCACAGGTCGATCGCATCAATTGCGAGTGCATATGAAATATTTAGGTCATCCAATTATTGGTGATACTTTGTATGCCACGCCCGAACAGCAACAACTCATGCCTCGGTTGTGTTTACATGCAGCAGAATTGAGTTTTCTACATCCACAAACTGAGCAACGTGTACAGTTTGTTTGCCCAGTCCCATTTTAAGCGAAAAAGATTACGCAAAGCCTGTGCTTTAGGCTCTCTTTTTAGTGCGCTTTATGTCAAAATATATTGCTATACGCCCTGAATTTTTGCTCAAATACTCAGCAGGTTTTGCGCAAAAATTTATACGTCCTAACTTCTAAATAAAGGTGGAAAAATTGCAGCAGTTTGCTATTGGTCAACGTTGGTTATCAGACACAGAAACGGAATTAGGACTTGGTGTTCTGATTGATGTAGATGAGCGATCGGTCAGCATTTTATTCCCTAAAAGTGATGAAACCCGTGTCTATGCACGCAATAACGCACCTTTATCGCGTATCATTTTTAATGTAAATGATGAAGTTCAAGACCAAGAAGGCAATGTGTGGACGGTTGAATCGGTCGAAGACCGCCATGGCGTATTGCGTTATAACGTGGTGCGTCGTTTGCAAGATGGCAGTGAAGAAAAGAAATCACTGAATGAAACCCGTATTGGTGCAAGTATCCAACTTTCAAAACCCTTAGACCGCTTGCTTGCCAGCCAAATTGACTATAAAGAATGGTACGACTTGCGTATTGAAGCCTTGTTGATGCAAGCCAATATGCAAAGTAGCCCACTGCGCGGCTTGGTGGGTTCGCGTGTAGGTTTGATTCCACATCAACTTTATATTGCACATGAAGTCGGTAAGCGTTTTGCGCCACGTGTCTTATTGGCAGATGAAGTTGGTTTAGGTAAAACCATTGAAGCAGGTTTGATCATCCATCAGCAACTCAAAACAGGACGTGCGGAACGTATCCTGATTTTGGTACCTGATTCGCTGCAATATCAGTGGATGATTGAAATGCGTCGCCGTTTCAATCTGCAATTCTCTTTGTTTGATTTAACCCGTACGGCATCTATTAAAGAACACGATCCTGACCTGAATCCATTCTTGACCGAACAATGCATCATTGCTTCAGTCGATTTAATGATTGACCACGATGACTTACGCGAACAAGCCCTAGAAGCAGGTTTTGATTTGCTGGTGGTCGATGAAGCGCATCACTTAATGTGGAGCGAAGAAGAAGGTGGTAATGACCGTTATGATCTGGTCGAAGAATTAGCCGAACAAACCGCAGGGGTGTTATTGCTTACAGCAACGCCTGAGCAACTGGGTGTAGAAAGCCATTTTGCGCGTTTACGTTTACTCGATCCGCAGCGTTTTAGTTCACTAGACCGTTTCTTGGATGAAGAAGCGCAATATCAACATACGGCAAAAATTGCCGAAGTCTTAATGTCAGATGCCGCATTGGAAGAAAGCCATTTGGTTGCACTGGAAGGCTTGTTGGGACATCGCATTGAAGATAACCCAGAGCAGCGTTTCCGTGCCATCCACGAATTATTAGACCGTCATGGTACAGGGCGTATTTTGTTCCGTAATACCCGTGAAGCAATTCAAGGTTTCCCAGGTCGTGATTGTCAGCCTGCGCCGTTACCTGCACCAGAAAACTGGTCTAAAGATGGTAAGCTGCGTGAACAAATGTGGCCAGAAGAAGCGCAGCTTGATGGCGGTTGGATGGAAACTGACCCGCGCGTAATGTGGTTAATGGAGCGTTTACGTAGCGATTTAAAACACAAAAAAGTGCTTTTAATTGCGCGTAGCGGCCCTGTGGTAGAAGCCCTTGAAAATGCGCTGCGCCTACATGCAGGTATTCGTACCGCAATGTTCCATGAAGGCATGAGCTTGTTGGAACGTGACCAAGCGGCAGCATATTTCGCAGAAGATTCTTATGGTGCACAAATTTTATTGTGTTCAGAAATTGGTTCTGAAGGACGTAATTTCCAGTTTGCATCCGACTTGATTTTATTTGACTTGCCTGCCAATCCAGATGTGTTAGAACAACGTATTGGTCGTTTAGACCGTATTGGTCAAGAAAACCGTATTCAAATTCATGTGCCGTATTTGGTGGGTACTGCGCAAGAACGCATGTTCCGTTGGTATAACGAAGCTCTCAATATTTTCAGCAATATTTCACCCACTGCACAAACCTTGCAGGAAAACTTTATTGTCGATTTAAAAGACTGCTTATTGGCAGATTTAGGACAACAATTTGAAGATTTGCTGGAAGCAGTCAGCGTGCAGCGCGAAGCTTTGGAAGCTGAATTACAAGCTGGACGAGATCGTTTGTTGGAATACAACTCATGCCGTCCTGTGGTTGCACAAGAAATTGTACAGGCGCTTGAAGAATATGATGACAATACCACGTTGCCAATGTTTATGAAGCGCTTTATGGCATCGACCAATATTGACTTCGATGAACAAAGCAATGGCACGGTGATTATTAAACCAACTGATCAAATGCAGGTTCAAGGTTTGACCTTAGACGAAGAAGGCATGACCGCGACGTTCTATCGTGATCAGGCGCAAATTCGTGAAGATGCGCAATACTTGACCCTAGAGCATCCATTCACAGAAAGCGTGATGGAAATGATTAATACGCAAGGCTTTGGCAGCACCAATGTTGCGGTATTAAAATCTGCCGCTTTGCCACAAGGTTCAGTGTTACTGGAAGTTTGGTTTAAGGTGGATGTCATTGCACCGAAAGCGCTGAACTTACCGTCGAGCTTGCCACAGCAACTCATTCGTGTCTTATTGAGCGAAAAAGGGCAGGATTTATCGCAAAAAATTGCCCCTGAAATTTTAAAACCTTATTTACATCATTTAGATGGCAACAGTTGTCGTCAAGTGGTGAAAGCACGCCGTGACGCGATTGAAGCGCGTTATACACAGGCTTTGGAGTTGGCTAAAGCTGCATTGCCTGAATTTAAGCAACAAGCTAAAGATGTATATAGCAAAAAATGGCAATATGAAATTGACCGTTTAAGCTATTTGAAGCAATTTAACCCAAGTATTCGTGATGATGAAATTACACGTTTACAGAAATTGCAAAAAGAAGGTGTTGCATTATTAGATGGTTTGTCGGTCACGCCTGAAGCAATTCAGGTGATGGTGGTGGTAAAGCCATAAAGAGTGCATTCAATACAGGTGTCTAGACGGTGTATTTGTATTGAGTCGGTTTTAATCAATCACTTTTTTAAATATTTGGCATCTTCTAAATTGCACGTTTTAAGTTGGGCATTGCGCCTCATTTTTACGGAGCAGTTTAGCGGGTGCTTTTTTAATATCGCAATAAAAATTTTGTGCGAGATTTTTCACATCACAGACTTAAACAAAGTAGCAACCAGTGCTTATGTGTCATTAAAATGACTCATAATTCATCTTTTTCAGCATTCCGGTCATTTGCAAAACCCAGTGGTATGCGTAGTTTAAAGGCTGTTGATCTTTTATCTATGATTGATGTGCCAAGTGTTGAATCTGTAAGCGCGTACGCATAGATCAAGTCACAGACCCGATATTCTTCTTTTAAGCGTATTTTAAATGACTAAAGCTGCAATTCATTTTACCCATGCCAATGGTATTCCTTCTGCCAGTTATCAAAAGTTTTTTCAATGTTTTGAAGCAGATTATCATTTAAAGGCAATTCCACTGATTGGTATGCAAGCAGAATTTCCTGTGACCTATAAGTGGACCTATTTGATTCATCAAGTGATTCAGGACATTGAGCAGCAGTTTCCAAAGCAACAAGTGATTGGTTTAGGGCATTCTTTTGGTTCATTATTAACCCTGATGTGTGCCTATCAGCGTCCAGATTTATTTTCTCAATTGATTATTATGGATCCACCTTTTGTGATTGGATCGAAGTCGGCATTATTTGAAATTTTACAAAAATTTAAACTGAAATATGTAGATCAACTCACACCTGCCGCCGTGACCATGAAGCGTCGAGATCATTGGGCTAGCCATGCAGAAGCCTATCAAGCTTTGCGGCATAACCGTTTATTTAAAAAATTTGATGCACAATGTTTTGAAGATTATTTTGCCAGCGGCATACAAGTCGATGCACAAAGAGGTGGTGTGACTTTAACAATTCCAAAACGGGTAGAAGCTGAAATTTTTAGAACCGTACCTGCATGGTGGTGGCGCACACCACGCAAAGCCCCAGATGTACCTGTGCATTTAATTACAGCAAGGCATAGCCCATTTTATTTGCAAGGTTTACCGCAAGGCATGCAAAAAACTTATGGAATTGAGTTTAGTGTGGTCGAGGGAGGACACATGTTTCCTTTGGAAAATCCTGAAACCACGGCAACACATGTGCAGCAATTAATTCAAAAACAACACGCTTAACAGCGAAGTCTAGCAATTAAATGCTCAAACGGGCGTGACCTGATTCAGGAAAATCGCCCGATTTATCCTGTGTTATGTTAACGAATTTTGGCATCATCCAAATGTCGTGCACCTTCTAAAATCATGCGAATCATGGTCATGGTTTGTTCAGCGGTTTCTTTACGTTCAGTCGCAGGCATATCAATGACTTTGGCACCCATATTAAATACCAGTTGTGTAATGGCTTTGGCTGCAATGTCAGGATGCGCCAATTTGCTATTATTCAAACGTTCCAAACGAATTAAATCATCCTGCAATTCTTGCTGGAAATAATTCAATTGGCGCTCAACAGCTAGCTTATAAGAGGTTGAACCCGTATAACCTTCACGTAATAGCAGACTTAAATTGCCTTCATCGGTATCTAATTGTTCAATAAATACTTCAACCGAGCTGCGAATAATACTGTTTTGTTTAGATGCTTTTAAACGTGCTTCATGCAGAATTTGACGCAACACCACACCTGCACGATCAATCAGTTCAATCGCGAGTTCATCAATATCTTTAAAATGACGATAAAAACTGTTTGGTGCGATGCCTGCTTCACGTGCAACTTCACGTAAACTTAAAGATGCGATACTTTTTTGTGGGCCAATTAAATTTAATGCTGCCTGAAATAATTCTTGTTTGGTAATGGTAGCTTTACGCCCAACCGTACGCACGACAAGAGGCTCATGAACCGTTTCAGATTCTGGAAAAGTCACATCATGGTTTGTTTTCATGGCAGGCTGAGTCATATTTTCAATAATTTATAAGCTTAGAGGCATTATAGCGGTTGCGCCAGTACTTGTGAAATGATTAGAAACAATACAGATGTATATACAAATATATATACATGTGTATAATAATTAAAATTTCATCGGGTGGTGCTGAATCATGCAGCTAACTGAAAAAAGAAAATCTCCCTTAACCAGTATTGCAACTGCAGTACTAGATCCTTATGCAGCAAATTTCTGGTTGCAAAAAATTAATCCATTATGGTCGGTGAATCAGTCACTCGGCAAAATTGTAAAAAAAGATACCGCTGCACAAGGTGTAGTGAGCTTTACTTTGCAATTCAATAAAAAATTCCAAATTGGCGCAGCAGGGCAGCATCATCCTGTTTATGTGACAATTCAAGGCGTACGCTATGAGCGAACCTATAGTTTGACTCAGCTTGATGCACAACACGTTTTATTGACGGTAAAAAAAGTTGATCAGGGCAAAGTCAGCACATGGCTGGTTGAGCAAGCCAAAGTTGGCGATACTTTAGAGTTTGGTGCGCCTTATGGTGATATGCAACTGCCTGCACAAGCCCAGCCTTTAATTCTATTGGCAGCGGGTAGTGGTATCACACCAATGTATAGTTTGCTACAAGACATGGCGAAATCAGGTCGTCTTGGTAGCACTCCAGTAACTTTAATGTATTGGGTAAAAACCTTTGCAGACGCAGCATTTAAAGCACAGTTTGAAGCATGGGCACAGCAATATCCAAACTTTAAATTTCAAGTGTTTTATACCCAAGAGCCGAGTGTGGCGCACAGCCGTTTAAATGCAGAACATTTACAAGACTTGGCACAAATCGAGCAAAGTGCAGTGTTTGCATGTGGTCCATCGGGTTTTACCACGCAAGCTGAACAATTATTTGCACAAGCTGCTTTGCTGAAAACAGAAGCTTTTAGCATGACCCCTGTGTTAAGTGATGATGTTGGTTTGGTACAAGTTACACTGACCCAATCGAAAAAGATTGTCACCATTCCAAAAGGCAAGTCCATTTTAGAAAGTCTGGAACAGCAAAATATTAAGCCTAAATACGGCTGTCGTATGGGAATTTGCCATAAATGCGTATGCAACAAGGCCGAAGGCGCAACTAAAAACTTGGTCGATGGGGTTCAAAATAGCGAACCGAATAACCAATTGAAAATATGCGTCAATTCAGCACAAACCGATTTAATTATTGATTTATAAGCGAGTTCCGATTATGAATATGCCAGTAAAAATAGAATATTTCCGCAATCCTAAAAACCGTGAACTCACTCAATTTGAATTAGATGAGCTTGCACGTGAATTAGATGCCATTAAACAAGAAGTTTTGGATGATATTGGCGAAAAAGATGCTAAATACATCCGCCGTGTTTATTCAACCATTCGTTATAGCTCAATGGCAGGTCGTGCCTTATTGTTCGCAGGATGGTTCCCGCCAGCATGGGTTTTGGGTACAGGCTTGTTAGGCTTTGCCAAAATTATGGAAAACATGGAATTAGGTCATAATGTCATGCATGGTCAGTATGACTGGATGAATGATCCTAAATTCAATGGTGCAAGTTATGAATGGGATACGGTAGGTACTTCAGACAACTGGCGTCAAACCCATAACTTTAAACACCATACTTATACCAATATTAAAGGTATGGATGATGATATTGGCTATGGTTTGGTGCGTTTGTTCCCAGAACAGCGCTGGAGATCAGGCTATTTATTGCAACCTTTATACAGTATTCCTTTCTGCTTACTGTTCCAATGGGGTGTTGCCATTCAGAATTTAGAAATTGGTAAAATTTTGAATGGCCGTAAAAGCAAAGCCCAAGCCAAAAAAGAATGGCAACCTATGCAGAAGAAAATTGGAAAACAATTGTTTAAAGATTATGTGTTCTTTCCATTGATTGCAGGCCCTTCGGCTTTACCAGTGTTTACAGGGAACTTGGTTGCGAATGGTATTCGTAATATTTGGACATTCAGCATTATTTTCTGCGGTCACTTTACGAAGGATGTAGAAGTATTTCCAAAGTCTGTGATGCAAAACGAAAGCCGTGGTCACTGGTATATGCGTCAAATTCGTGGTTCATCGAATCTTACAGGTTCTGAAGCATTCCACATTTTGACAGGACATTTAAGCCATCAAATTGAACACCATTTATATCCAGATATTCCTGCACGTCGCTATCGTAAAATGGCGCCAAAAGTACAAGCTGTGTGTGAAAAGTATGGCTTGAACTACAACAATGCGAGCTTAGTTAAACAGTACGGCAGTGTGCTTAAACGTATTGTGAAATATGCTTTTCCATTTAAGAAATAAGTGACTTACAAATGAGTTGTTTAGTACGAATAGATTAAGTGATTGATCTTGGTTTAAAACTATACTTCTATTTTGAATTAGAGGTGATGCTGTAAAGTGTCACCTTTTTTATTGCTTTAGGTGTTGTAGTCGTTATTTTTATGCAGAATCATCAGCTATTTTATTAAGAGAAAACTCTATTTTTATTTTCTATTCTGGGTATAAAAAAGTAATCACCATAGGCGGCATCCGCTACATGTAACTTAAAAAACCCACAATTCATTGTGGGTTTTTTATAAATTACATTTATCTATAAATTAAGCTAATTTTTTATAAACCATAATTTCAGGTAAGGTTTGATCTACACCGACCATATATGGATGGGTTGCTAAACTCAGCATAGCTTCATCTTCATCACTATTGCCATACGCGTAAATAGCAGCATAATTTTTTAAATCGTATTGTTCTAAAATCCGTATATGCTTTTGTTCCCGACTGCAATCAGGTGTTGAATATCGCCCTGTAAATTGCAGATTCTCAATTTCTGTTTCAGTACAAATCAAATCGACATTTAATTGCTGGCAAATATACAGCAAATAAATATCCACACTCGCAGAAACAATCACCACATCATCACCATTGAATTGATGCTGCTTTAATTGTTGTAATAGTTGTGGGTTAAGGTCATGCATTAAATCTACTGCGTAGCGCTGTGCAAGCACTAATATTTCAGCTGTACTTGCATCTTTGAACATGGCATTAAACAATTTAGGGCGCATGGCATGTGCAGGATAGACTTTTAAATAAAAGGCCTGAATCCACGGTAAGGTTTTTAAACCTTGTTTGATAATGTGTCGTTTAGATAACGCATAGAAAATGAACCCCGTAAAACTGTCTTTGCTGCACAGGGTTCCATCAAAATCAAATAAGGCTAGATTTTTATATTTTTGGCTTTTTGCATGCATGTTTTATAACGTCCGTTGACTCGTGTTGCGAACCAATTGGTGTTGTAATCTCGACTCAGTTTAGGCCCTGAAATCACCACTTGTGGCATCATGGCATAAAATGGCTCTTTGCCCGTTTGAGCTTTATACAGTTTAGTGACAGCCAGATAGGTCGCGGTATCTTCAAATTTCTTTTCTTTTTCTTTTTTTAAGTCTGCACGAATTTGTCGTGGTGTAACCAAAATATTATGTTTGGCAAAAACAGCAATTAATTCACGTTCTGATTCACTCTTTGTATTACGTACGCCACCATCTTTAGCGTAAAGAAGTAAATCACCATCTAAATCGAGTTCAGCTTCGGTCAAATCATTCAGCATACTTTGGAATGCGGCATTGCGACTTGAATACATGCCCGAGTTATAGTCCGCAAACCGGTATAGCGCTTGATCATAGTCGGCAGGGTACATCATTAAACGATGAATCCCATAATATAAGCCACCATACTGGGTATATAGATCACTGCGTAATTCTGCGATATTACCACTTTTTCGTTTGTGCTCTTTGGCATAGCTAATATGCACTTGCATAGAACCTAAAGTGGTAATTGGATTAAGTTTTTCACCAATATTTTGTCCAAACAGTTTGGCAGCACCTGTTAGTGCGGAAACATGATAATGCTTGGCCATGTAGTCAAAAATTTCACGGTATAGTTCATCTAATTCACGTTCAGTTTTTACCCGACGCATTTGACTTAAATAGTTATCTTCAGGGCTAGGGTGATTTTTCAGCACATCCTGAAAATAGCCTGCAACAGTACCGCCAATGGCGTCGCCCAGTTTATCTTTAAATTTCTCATCCAAACGGTCTTGCACTTCTTTAACAGCTTTTTCACCCAAACCATAAACTTGTGGGTCTGCTACAAAGTTCGATTCCTGATCCACCACGGCAATGATGGTGCACATATTTTCTTTGGTTTGTGGGATGCCCAATTGCTCTGAAATATCGTAAATATCTTTTGCCCAAGCACTACGCTCGCTGACCCGATTTGGAATGAGTTTGCGGATTTGTTCTGCTTCAAGGGTAGGCTCATTGTCCTTAGACCACCATGCGCTATCTCCACAGGCAGCCAAGCTTAATGATAAAGCAAG
This sequence comes from Acinetobacter sp. SwsAc5, assembly GCF_013391485.1. Lineage (NCBI taxonomy): Bacteria > Pseudomonadati > Pseudomonadota > Gammaproteobacteria > Moraxellales > Moraxellaceae > Acinetobacter > Acinetobacter sp. SwsAc5. The sequence continues at coordinate 149,479 of NZ_JACAXD010000002.1, read as the reverse complement.
CACGCTGAAGGGTTTCATCAAAGAAGTGAATACAGTGTCTTTCATAGATAGGGAAAACTCGTTCCAAATGGATGAGCCCAAAGGGCAGATGCAGTATACTATGCCAATCGTTAAAGTTAAGAATATATATGTATATTGGTCCCTATCAACTGTCAAATAATTTGATCGTTGCCCCGATGGCAGGCGTCACAGATAGACCCTTTCGCTCACTGTGCAAGTACTTTGGTGCAGGGCATGCGGTCAGTGAAATGATGACCTCTGACAAAACTTTGCGCATGAGTAAAAAGAGTTTGTATCGTGCTAACTTTGATGGGGAGCTTGCACCAATTTCTGCACAAATTGCTGGTTCAGACCCGCATGATTTAGCCGAAGCCGCACGTTATCAAGTCGCCAATGGGGCACAAATTGTTGATATCAATATGGGATGTCCTGCTAAAAAAGTCTGTAATAAATTAGCAGGTTCGGCTTTATTGCAAGATGAAGATTTGGTGGCGCGCATTTTAGATACCGTTGTTGGAGCGGTAGATGTACCTGTCACTCTCAAAACCCGTTTAGGTTTTTTGAATGGGCAGGAAAATATTTTACGGGTTGCCAAACGCGCAGAACAAGCAGGCATTGCTGCATTGGCATTGCATGGGCGTACCCGTGAAGATATGTATTTAAACCGTGCACGCTATTCACTGATTAAAGAAGTGAAAAGCATGCTCAATATTCCTGTGATTGCCAATGGTGATATTGATAGTCCTGAAAAAGCCAAATATGTCTTGGACTATACAGGCGCAGATGCAATTATGATTGGACGTGCTGCGCAAGGACGTCCGTGGATTTTTCGGGAAATCGCACATTATTTAGCAACAGGTGAGCTGTTAGCAGCACCGAGCATTGCAGAAGTTCAAAAAGTATTACTTGGACATTTAGCTGAGCTGTATGAATTTTATGGTGAATATTCAGGTTGTCGTATTTCACGTAAACATATTGCTTGGTACACCAAAGGTTTACGTTCAAGTAATGAATTCCGTCAAAGTATGTATCAAGTAGAAAGTACTGCAGAACAATATAAAGTGGTGGAAGATTACTTTAATCAGCTACTTGCGCATGGTGAAATCATGAGTGATGTGCAGGTTGAAGCGGTGAACTTATTAGATACAAAATAAAAACCCAACCGTGATACACAGTTGAGTTTTTCGTACGTAAACTTAGCGTGCGTGAATCATTTCCAAAACCAACTGATTAATTAAATCTGCGGCTTCTAATTCACGAATTTGACTGACATTACTCCCTGCCCAAAAAGGTGCATAACCTTGCTCGCCTTGTGTTACGGCGGCTGCATGCAACTGTTTTGCAAGATCATACGTATATGGATAGGTGGGCACGGTTAAACGATTTGGTGTATCTACCTGTGTATGCCAATGATTAATTAAACCACGGGCAGGACGTCCAGAGATGCTGTCGGTAATTTGAGTAATGTTTTGCTGAAATAAAGCTTGTCGATAAGCTGGATTGGCATTGGAACTTTTACATTGCACGAAAGCTGTACCCAGCTGTACCGCAGAAGCGCCCAATTTCAGCATTAACTGTGCTTGCTGACCATTCATAATGCCACCTGCGGCAACCACTGGCAGGGTACAATGTTCACGAATCAGTTGTACTAAATCGCTGGTTTTAATTGCACTATCAAAAGTTTGGTTAAAGATACCCCGATGTCCACCTGCCTCAATGCCTTGGGCTATAATGACATCAATTCCCGCTGCTTCAATGGCTTGAGCTTCGGCTAAGTTGGTTGCTGAAACCATAGTAATGATTCCTGCATCTTTTAAAGCCTGAATTTGATGCGCATGCGGAATCCCGAAGTGAAAACTGACGGCTTGTGGTTTAGTTTCTAATACAAGATCTAAATATCCATCATGGTCTTTAAAACTTGGATAAATACAATTTAGTTGACTCGGTGCAGTTGCGCCATAGCGTTCAAAGATTGGCTGAAAATGTGCAATCCACGCTTGTGCAGCGACTTCATCTAGTGGACTTGATTCATGGCAAAAGAAATTGACTTGAAATGGAAAATCGGTCAGTTCTTGAATGCGTAAAATTTGTTCACGTGCAGCATCTACCGTGTTTGCACCTAAACCGAGTGAACCAAAACCACCTTGATTAGAAACCTCGGCTGCAAGTTCGGGAGTAGAAACGGCAGCCATTGGAGCAAGAAAAATAGGATGCTTTATATTCAGTTGTTCTAATAAGGTCATATTATTTACTCCATGTTTTTATCTACTTTGCCCAACTCTAGATAGATTGGCAAATCATATCCGTCATTTCCTTATGAAATATTAAGATGAGCGATATCATTAAATTTGCAGATGCTTTCAGGCATAATAAGCCTGATGTATGAATGGATGAGTAAATTAATGAAGCCTTTCGTTTATGGTGGTTTGCTTGTGGTGTGTGGATTAAGTGCATGTAGCAATCCACAGCAAACTCAAGTAAAAATTGATCCAAAGCAATATCAGGTTCAGGATGCAACTGCATTACAACAGCGTATAGATGCTTTAAATGTCAAATTAGCGAAAGACTTCAAACAATTTAAACAAGTCGAAAATATCGCATTTGCGCATCAATTCCCTTTAGATGTAAATAACTTACAAACTTTGAATCAGCATTTGGTCGCCAGTACTGCTTTAAAGCCAACTAAAATTGCTTATTGCGATATGATGAATGGTTATTTTGCTGAGTTATATCGCTTAGGACATAAGAATCTAGATTTTCTTAAAGATGTAAAATTACCGCGTGCAGAGCAGGAAAATTTGGCTGAAAATTTTGCCAATGCAGAATCTTATTATGATTTTATTTTGAATCGTTACACCAGTTACCGCCAAGTACAACAGACCATGGGCTATGGTTGTAATTTAAAAGCGGCGTTATAGTTGCGGCAGGATTTAGGTTTACTAGGGTCTGTTGATATTTCATAAATGGCTTGCGCTGTAGGCTAAAACTGAGCAGATTAGGCATGAAACGCAGGGAATAACGGGTTTATTTTCAAGTTTTATAACGCAATCTGTGAAAGTTTTAGCCACATGAGCAAAAACAAAGCACTGCTTTGTTTGCTGCGCAAGGGTACAAGCATATTTTTTGCTGCTATTACGTTATGTGCCAGTCATTTAGAATGAGTAAATTTCCTGTCCCATGCCTTATATCAGCTAAAAAACCTTGCGAGATATATCTCTCATGTCGCAAACATAGACGAATTGTCAACAGACCCTAATTAAATCGTGCTGAACAAAAAACTCCTGAGAATTTGCTCAGGAGTTTTTGTTTTATACAATCAAATTATTGTTGTGCTTTTTCTTTCACATTTGCAGCACCTTGTTCAACCGCACCTGCAGTCGCAGCAGTTGCATCTTTAGCAGCTTGTACAGTCGCATCAGCTGCGTTTTCTGTTGCTGTTGCAACATTGTGTGCAGTATTTTCAGTTGCTTGCGCTGCGTTATCTACCGCAGTTGCTGTAGCAGTAGCAGCTTCATGTGTTGCATCTTTGGCATCATGTGCAGCTTGAGCCGCAGCGTTTTCTAAGTGTTCACCCGTAGTTGCTCCTGTTTCTGGTGCTTTTTCTTTTGCACAACCTACAAGTGCTACAGTGGCAGCAAGACCTAAAGCAATAAGAAGTTTATTCATTATCATGTTTCCTTTTTTTACATCCACTTAAGATGGGATATAGCGAATATAACCAAAAAATAATCAAGTTGAAGCTAAAAATTGTTCAAATAATGTAATAGCTTTAGATATTTTTTAGTAGCGTGGCTTTGGATGATGCATTAGAAAAATATGTCGATGAAATGTACTTTTTTCGATGAGGTAAAATCTTAAGAATGGTTGCAGCTTTTGTTGTACAGTAATGTCATTCTGTATAATTGGGATTGTAAAATGTTTAAAAAAGGGATTTATCAACATTATAAAGGGCAGTTATATCAAGTACTGCATGTGGCAACACATAGTGAAACCCAAGAGAAATTGGTGGTTTATCAATGCTTATATGGCGATTATTCTATTTGGGTCAGACCGCTTGAGATGTTCACAGAGAGTATTACTTTGGATGATGACCGTGAACAGGAACGCTTTAAATTGATTCAGGAAGTGCATTAAATATTTAAAATCATTTGCTTGTTTAAAACGATCCAATCTATTTTTAGATTGGATCGTTATGTGGATGCTCAAAGTTTAATAAAATCAATTATTGAATGGAAATACGGTTAAAGCTTAAATCGTATGCTAAATATTTACTCACAAAAGCTGCTTTATCACTGCGTCTTAATAAGTTGTCATAAATAAATTGTGGTACAGGATGGAATAAATCCCCAGAGCCATTTTCGTAAAATATTTTTAAATAACGTGAAGATGCACTGTATGTCCAGGATGTCACGGCAAGTGTTTTACCCATAAGCAACTCCTTTATTTTTTATATTATTTTTCACAGAATAAATCTGCTTATTTTGAACATAAGTGAAGTGCTTGCTAAAAAGTATTACAGAATTGTAACTTTTGAATATAAGTTTTTTGCGCAACCTAAACGTGCCAAAAACGACAAAACTATTATGAAGCGAAATAAAACACCACATTTAGGATGTGGTGTTTATGCTTTGCACATGAATAGTCATTCATTTAAATAAAATGATTGAAAGACTAGATTTTATAGATGACGACATTGATCTTCTTTGTCACCAGAAACACGGTTTGTGCCGCCAGTCGGTTTTACGCGGTTATCTTCACATTCTAAATTGCCATTCACGCGGTTATTTTTTACAACGATTGAGCCTGAATTATCTTTAAGTTGAATATTGCCATTTACACGGTTTGACGTGAGTTGGATGTTACGCCCATCTTCGAGTTGGATATTGCCATCAATGCGGTTGGCATGTGCATTAACCTGACTAAAGTTTCCTTTAGATTCTAAATTGCCATCAATCGTACTATTTTTAATTGCCGTATGTGAGTTGGAATGCAACATTAGGTTGCCCTTAATAGTCACATGATCAAGAACACATTGTTTATGCACTTTGACATTATCATCAATAGTTTGATTTTTAATGCTGCCATTACAGTTGAAATCAGCTAAAGCTGGCACTGAAAATGCTATTAATGTTGAAAGTAAAAATAATTTTTTCATAGAACAGCCCTCAAAAATAAATCTCACAACTGTTACCGGTACAGATTCGATTGTAGTGTTGTAATGTTTTTACATTTTCTATTCTAGAGATGAAATATGAATAAATAAGGTAGAAAAGGGTGATGTTCTGATTAAAAAAACCACGCAAAATATGCGTGGTTTTTTTGAGTGGTTTAATCTAAAACTTAGATTTTACCTACTAGGTCGATAGATGGGGCTAAAGTTGCATCACCTTCTTTCCATTTAGCTGGGCATACTTCACCTGGGTGAGCGTGAACGTATTGAGCTGCTTTAACTTTACGAAGAAGTTCTTGAGCATCACGGCCAATACCGCCAGCATTGATTTCGATGATTTGGATTTTACCTTCTGGATCAATTACGAAAGTACCACGGTCAGCAAGACCAGCAGATTCGATTAATACTTCGAAGTTTTTAGAAAGCGTCCAAGTTGGGTCGCCAACCATTACGTATTGGATTTTTTTGATTTCTTCTGAAGAATCGTGCCAAGCTTTGTGCGTGAAGTGAGTGTCAGTAGAAACTGCATAGATTTCAACGCCTAATTTTTGGAATTCTGCGTAGTTGTCTGCAAGGTCACCAAGCTCAGTTGGGCAAACGAAAGTGAAGTCAGCAGGGTAGAAGAATACTACAGACCATTTGCCTTTAAGATCAGCTTCAGTTACTTCAATGAATTGACCGTTGTGGTATGCATTTGCTTTAAATGGTTTAACTTCAGTATTAATTAAGCTCATCATTGTCTCCATGATTAAGGTTTGTATTTAGTTGGTAATAGAGTATCTAATTTTGTTTTATTGCTGAAATGGTATTTTTACATTACTAGCATCGGAAAAACAAATGAGTATGTAAAAAGCGTACACTTTCATTACTGCATTATTGAGTCTTTATTAAGCCTCAAAATGATGATGATTGCATGACAACCTATTTTTCAGGTTCAAATACAACCCATTTCAAGCAATTGGTGAACATACATCTATATGGGGATGCTATTTTGAAATTCAAGGGGGGATTTAAAACTTTTTAAATACGCATTCTAAATCACTGTTCTTTCGCTTAAAGGCATTACAGCGTAAAATACGCGTTTGTGTTTTGGTTAGGAAGCGTATTCTGTGCAGAGTCATTTAAATGTAGACCACCTCGTTTTGGCGCGTGATCGTCATCGTTTAAATCGACTACGAAAAGGCAAAGATGCCAATCCAAAGCAATATCAGGAATTATTTGAAAAATCTAATTTAAAAGTGTTGGAGCGTGCACAGCGCATTCCCAACATTAAGTTGAATCAAGATTTACCTGTGACTCAATCTGCCGAACAGGTGATTACTGCAATTCAGCAACATCAGGTCATTATTGTGGCGGGTGAAACAGGTTCAGGGAAAACTACACAGTTACCACAAATTGCAATGTTGGCAGGTCGTGGTTTAACGGGGTTAATTGGTCATACTCAGCCACGACGTCTTGCTGCGCGTAGTGTATCGCAGCGTATTGCCGAAGAAGTTGGCGAAAAGTTAGGTGAGTCCATCAGCTTTAAAGTTCGTTTTAATGAACAGGGTTCGCAAGATTCAATTGTCCGTTTAATGACCGATGGTATTTTGTTAGCAGAGCTTGCCAATGATCGTTATTTAAATAAATACGACACCATTATTATAGATGAAGCGCATGAGCGTTCTTTAAATATTGACTTCATTATGGGCTATTTAAAGCAACTTTTGCCACGTCGCCCTGATTTAAAAGTCATCATCACTTCTGCAACTTTAGATGTGCAGCGTTTTAGTAACTATTTTAACGGCGCACCTATTTTTGAGGTCGAAGGTCGAAGCTATCCTGTCGAAGTACGTTATCGTCCAATTTCTGAATTAAGCATTGGTGGTAGTGATGATGATGAGTTTGATGACTTTGAAGAAAACTTGCCACGCGCAGTGGTGCAAGCGGTAGAAGAATGCTTTGCCGATGCACAGGAAAAAGGTCATCCTGAACATGCCGATATTCTAATTTTTGCCAGTACTGAACAGGAAATTCGGGAGCTGCAAGAAACCTTGCATAAGCATGGACCGCGTCATACTGAAATTTTACCGTTGTATGCGCGTTTGGCTTTGGCGGAACAACAAAAAATCTTTAATCCTTCAGGTGGTGGTCGTCGCATTATTATTGCCACCAACGTCGCTGAAACCGCACTCACTGTACCCAATATCCGCTATGTGATTGATAGTGGTTTTGCACGTATTTCACGTTATAACTATCGCTCACGGGTGCAGCGTTTACCGATTGAAGCAGTATCTCAGGCAGCAGCGAATCAGCGTAAAGGACGTTGTGGTCGTATTGCACCAGGCGTTTGTATTCGCCTGTATTCAGAAGAAGATTTTTTAAGTCGCCCAGAGTTTACTGAACCTGAAATTAAACGCACCAACTTGGCCTCGGTCATTTTACAAATGCAAAGTTTGGGCTTGGGTACGCTCGAAGATTTTGATTTTATTGAGCCGCCAGATCATCGTTTAGTCAATGATGGTCGTAAGCTGTTGATTGAACTGGGTGCGATGATTGAGAAGGGTAAAGCCCCTCTTTTAGACGGAATGAGTAGCTCTGCGACGCAAAAGGGAGACAATCATCCGAATAATTCCACTAAATCCACCGCTAATAAAGGCGAGCTTCAAGGCAGCAGCTTAACCAAAATTGGTCAGCAAATGGCAAAAATGCCGATTGATCCAAGACTGGCACGTATGATTTTAGGCGGTGCGCATTTTGGGGTGTTAAATGAAGTCCTGATTATTGTAGCGGCATTGGCGGTACAAGACCCGCGTGAACGTCCTGCAGACAAACAAATGCAAGCCGATCAAAAACATGCTTTGTTCCGTGAAGCAGATTCTGACTTTTTATTCTATTTAAAATTGTGGGAAACTTTACACGAAAACCGTGATGGCATGAGTGAAAACAAACGTCGTACTTTTGCCCGTCAGCATTTTTTAAGTTGGTTGCGTTTACGTGAATGGAAGAAAACTCATGAACAATTGGTGGATTTGGCGCGTGGCTTAAAACTGTCGTTTAATGAGAAAAAAGCCAGTTATGAAAATCTGCATCGGGCGTTATTAACAGGGTTGCTTTCTTTTATTGCCAATAAAACCGATGAGCGCAATGTGTTTATGGCAGTACGCCAACAAAAAGCACGAATTTTCCCTGCATCGACTTTGCATAAAACCAATACACCGTGGGTCATGGCATTTGAGATGGTAGAAACTTCGCAAGTGTATCTACGCACCTTGGCAAAAATTGAACCTGAATGGATTTTATTGGCTGCACGTGATTTGCTGAAGCATCACTATTTTGAACCACATTGGTCTAAAAAAGCAGGCGTGGTGAATGCCTATGATCAGATTTCGCTGTTTGGTCTAATTATCGAGCCGAAACGTCCTGTCAATTACGAAAAGGTCGATCAGGAAGCCGCCCATGAAATATTCTTACGTGATGCTTTAACCACAGGCAACTTGGGCATTACCCCACCATTTTTAAAACACAACCTGCTTAAACTGGAAGAAGTGGAACGGGTTGAAGATAAATTACGTCGTCGTGATTTAGTGGTTGATGAAGAAACTATTTATCAATTTTATGCCGCCAAAGTACCTGCAGAAGTTGCAAGCCGTCGTTCCTTTGAAGATTGGCGTGCCACAGTAGAGCCGCAAAATCCACGTTATTTATTTGTGGAAGATGATGCACTTTGGCTGAATGATCGTCCGACCACGCAGCAATTTCCTGACTATTTGCGTAATGGTGAGCTGCGCTTGGCGGCCAGTTACCGTTTTGACCCCAGCCATGATGAAGATGGCGCAACCGTTAAAATTCCAGTGCAAGCGTTGGCACAGGTCGATGAAAATATCTGGTCGTGGGGTGTTCTGGGTTGGCGTGAAAATTTAATTGAAGCCTTGCTCAAGACTTTGCCTAAAGATAAGCGTCGTCATTTGGTGCCTATTCCAGACACAGCTCGAAAGTTGCTACAACGTGTTGATGCGGTAAATTTACGCGAGCACATTTTTAGCTTTTTGGCATTCCAGTTACGCGCAGAGCACATCACCGAAAAAGACTTTAGCTTTGAGCGAGTAGATGCGTATTTATTGCCGTTCATTAAAGTGTTAGATGAAAAAGGGCGGGTGATTGAGCAAGGGCGTGATTTATCTGAATTAAAAGCGCGTTGCCGTACCGAAACTCACAGTCCAGTAAAACAGTTACACGGCGAATTCCAAACCTTCCCTGAACGATTTGTATTTGAAGCCTCGCAAAAAGTCACGGGCGTAGTGGTTAAGCAATATCAGGCGTTGGTACCAAGTAAAGCTTTTGCAGAACTTTCACAAAAAGATGAATCGGGTGTGGTGATTCAAACCTTTAATGATCAGCGCGAGGCGATTCATCAGCATCGTGAAGGGGTGATTCGTTTGCTGCATGTGCAATTAGGCGATTTATCACGGCAATTGAAAAAGCAAATTGCCAAACCATTGGCCTTGGCGTACTCACCTTTGGGTGATAAAGCACAACTTGAGCAAATGTTGATCTATGCGACCTTGCAAAGCATTATTTGTGACGTGCCAGTCAACTTGGAAGAGTTTCAAAACTTGCAGCTTGAGGTAAAAAAGACTTTTCTCAGTCATGGTCAAACCACGCTGCGTATCTTTAATGAAATTTATATTGCTTGGCAAGACATCCGCCGTCAGCTCCTTATGCTAGATGAAGCCGTGTTTGCCAAAAATATGGATGATATTGAAGATCAGCTGGACTTAATGCATCTGGCAGACTTTGTGTATAGCAAGCCTGTAGAGGTGTGGAGCGAATATCCGCGCTATTTGAAAGCGTTGTTATTACGTTTAGACCGCTTACCCAACAACTTGCAAAGAGACGATGCTGCCATCGCCCAAATTGACCCTTGGATGGACAAATTGTTTAAACACAAACAAGATGCCCGACTCAAGGAATTGTACTTTATGGTGGAAGAATTACGCATATCGCTGTTCTCTCAACCCATGAAAACCAAAATGCCAATTTCTGCAACTCGGCTGCAAAAAGTATGCGAAAAGCTCGGAATCAGTTAAGATATTAGTAATTTCTAGAAGGAGTTTTACATGGGCATTCGCATTACAGGTACTGGTCTTTATCACCCAGAAGATGTTATTACCAATGAAGAGTTGGTCGAAAGTTTAAATGCTTATGTGGAACAGTATAATCAGCTCAATGCTGACAAAATTGCAGCAGGTGAGCTTGAAGAACGTCGTGGCTCAAGTGCTGACTTTATCGAAAAAGCCTCTGGGGTAAAACGCCGTTACGTGTCAGAAAAAACAGGTATTCTGGACATTAACCGTTTACGTCCAAATTTGCGTGAACGCGGGGATGATGAAATTTCGCTACAAGCAGAATGGGGTGTAATTGCTGCAAAACAAGCCATGCAAAATGCAGGCGTGACCGCAGAAGATATTGATGTGGTGATTTTGTCTTGCTCAAACTTGCAGCGTGCTTATCCTGCGGTGGCGATTGAAATTCAAACTGCGCTTGGTATTCAAGGTTATGCCTATGACATGAACGTGGCATGTTCTGCTGCGACTTTCGGTATTAAGCAAGCGCATGATGCGATTAAAGCAGGTGCGCGCCGCGTACTGTTGGTGAATGTCGAAATTACCTCAGGTCATAACGATTTCCGTTCACGTGACTGCCACTTTATTTTTGGTGATGTAGCAACCGCTTCAATTTTGGAAGACACTGAAACCAAAGCAGGTTTCGAAATTTTGGACATGAACCTGTTTACTCAGTTCTCGAATAATATCCGTAATAATTTCGGTTTTTTAAACTTAAGTGAAAATGCAGATATTGACGATAAACGCTTCCATCAAGATGGTCGCAAAGTCTTTAAAGAAGTTTGCCCCTTAGTTGCCAAAATGATTACTGCGCAATTAGAAAAGAATCAGATTGCGCCAACCGAGGTGAAGCGTTTCTGGTTGCACCAAGCCAATGCCAGCATGAACGAACTCATTTTGAAATTGGTGGTTGGTAAAGAAGCAGCACAACCAGGTTTAGTACCTATTATTTTAGATGAGTTTGCCAATACTTCTTCGGCAGGGGTAATTATCGCTTTACACCGTACTGCACACGAAGTCGAAAACGGTGAATATGGTGTCTTGTGTTCATTTGGCGCAGGCTATTCAGTTGGCGCGATTTTGGTACAAAAACGTGATGCTGCATAAGCTTTGCCAAACCGTATAAGATCAGCAAACGCCTAAGTACAGGTATTAAAAAGTTCCTTCTCCTTCGGGAGAAGGCTTGGATCATCCGCGATATTCTCTTCACACAGACACATACAGAATAAAAACATCGAAAAACTTTATGAAAAATAATGCTTAGGTTAAGATGGAGCATCTTTTAATAGACCTATTTTGAAAACCTATGCAACCATTTGTTCTATATAACTCAGAGCAACGAAAAAAAGTTGAATTTGTTCCGCGTAAAGAAGGACATATCGACATGTATGTCTGTGGCATGACGGTTTATGATTACTGTCATATCGGGCATGCGCGGGTTATGGTTGCATTTGACTACATCATTCGCTTTTTGCGCAGTCAAGGTTGGAATGTGAAATATGTCCGCAACATTACCGACATTGACGACAAAATTATTAAACGTGCCAATGAAAATGGCGAGAGCATTCAAGCTTTAACAGATCGTTTTATTCAAGCCATGAATGAAGATGCGGCAAACTTGGGCTGTGTTGAACCTGATGCTGCACCACGTGCCACTGAATATATTGATCAAATGCAAAATATGATTGGTAATTTGGTCAATAAAGGCACAGCTTATCCTGCAAGTAATGGCGATGTTTATTTTCAGGTTGAAAAATTTGACAAATATGGCCGTCTTTCAGGTCGCAAGCTAGAAGACATGCAGGCGGGCGCGTCTGAGCGTGTTGATGTTGAAGTCGACAAAAAGCATCCATTTGACTTTGTTTTGTGGAAACATGCCAAAGAAAATGAACCATCTTGGGCTTCGCCGTGGGGCAATGGACGTCCGGGTTGGCACATTGAATGTTCTGCGATGTCGACTTGCTGCTTAGGTAATCATTTTGATATTCATGGTGGTGGTTCAGACTTAATGTTCCCACACCATGAAAATGAAATTGCCCAGTCTGAAGCATCAACAGGTGAGCAGTATGTAAATTACTGGATGCACGTTGGCTTTATTAATGTCGATGGCGAAAAAATGTCGAAGTCATTGGGTAACTTCTTCACCATTCGTGATGTGATGGAAAAATTCCATCCTGAAGTGATCCGCTACTTTATTGTGTCATCGCATTATCGTAGCCCTGTAAACTTCTCCGATGTAGCACTCAAAGAAGCCAAAACCGCATTATCACGTTTCTATCACTCATTTAAAGCTTATCAACAAGCGTACGGTACGCAAACAGTTGAGCAGTTAGATGAGGCTTTGGTGGAACGTTTTAATGCCGCAATGCGAGACGACTTTAATACAGCCGAAGCAATTGCAGTTCTGTTTGAAGTCAATAAAGAGCTGAACCGTTCAGTAAAAGAGCAGCAGGCAGATCAGGCGGCGGTGTACTATTCGACTTTGCGTCATTTGACCAATATTTTAGGTTTGGTGCAGCATGATGTTGACGAATTCCTGAAGTCTGATATTGGTCAGGACGCTTTAGGTTTATCTGAACAAGCCATTGCAGACTTCATTCAGCAACGTCAGGATGCCAAAAAAGCCAAAGATTTCGCCCGTGCTGATGAAATTCGTCAGTCTTTGCTCGATCAAGGTGTGGTCTTGGAAGATACCCGTCAAGGTACAGTATGGCGTCGTGCTGATTAATTGAGCACTTGGGAGCATAGAGAGTTGACAGTTGTATGAAATTCTCTATAATTCACTTCCATATTGCGGGAATAGCTCAGTTGGTAGAGCACAACCTTGCCAAGGTTGGGGTCGCGAGTTCGAGTCTCGTTTCCCGCTCCAAAATTTTAAAAAACGCTTATCGAAAGATAAGCGTTTTTTTATGGCTGTTTGTTACAGCTTGCTTGCAGTCAGCTTTATAGATGGGTTTGATCCATAATTTTTAGAGCATTTTCGTTGAAATATGCTTCTGAGCTAGTTCTATCTTTAGCTTTATCTGCAACTTTGAATCAATAAAATAAATAGCCTAAGCTCAAATATGATTGTTTTTCATTTGAAACTCGAGTCAAAAAGCGAGTTAATTAAAACAGCATACAAAAATGCGTTAAAACAAAAAACACACGCAGAATCAAAGTGTAGAATTGCATAGATATGCTAAAATTGCGAAAATTAAATGTGCTTCAATAAATCACTTTTATTGAGGTGTAGAAAATACTCAATTTAAGTTGAACGTTGAATGCCAAACATGTCAAATACCATTGATTTCCAATCTGTAGCCTTAGACACTTTAAGAATAGAAGAACAAGCATTACAAGTCTTGGCGACGCAAATTGATCAGCGTTTTAGCCGTGCCTGCGAAATCATGTTGCATTGCAAAGGGCGTGTTGTGGTCACAGGTATGGGAAAATCAGGTCATATTGGTCGTAAAATGGCTGCGACGTTTGCCTCTACAGGCACGCCGTCTTTCTTTATGCACCCGGGTGAAGCAGGGCATGGTGATTTGGGAATGTTGGTACGGGGTGATGTTTTAATTGCCATTTCCAACTCCGGCAAAAGTGATGAAATTATGATGTTGATGCCACTCATCAAACATCTGGAAGTTCCTCTAATCACAATTAGCGGTGATGATCGCGGGCCGATGCCACAAAATGCTGATGTCGCTTTAACATTAGGCAATATTCAGGAAGCTTGTCCACTTGGTTTAGCACCAACCTCAAGTACGACTGCAACCTTGGCATTAGGTGATGCATTGGCTGTAGCGTTACTTGATGCACGTGGTTTTACTGCCGATGATTTTGCTCGTTCACATCCTGCAGGCGCTTTGGGTAAGCGCCTGTTATTGCATGTGAAACATTTGATGCATACCGGTACAGAATTACCTAAAGTTGCACCAGATACACCAATGAACAAAGTGTTATACGAAATTTCAAACAAACGTCTAGGTTTAACCACAATTGTCGATGAAAATGACGTCTTGTTAGGCATTTTCACCGATGGTGATTTACGACGTTTAATTGATAAACAACAGGGCTTTGATGTGAATTTACAAGTTGGGCAAGTGATGACTCAACATCCTGCAACGATTTCACAAGAAGCACGTGCAGTTGAAGCTTTAGAACAATTACGTGACCGTAAAATCAATCAGTTTGTGGTGGTGGATGATGCTAATAAAGTCATTGGTGTGATCAGTATGCATGACTTGATTCAAGCAGGGGTAAACTAAACAATGGCATCTTATATTTTATTAGAGCAAGCGCGTCATATTGAAGCTTTGGTTTTAGATGTCGATGGAATTCTAAGTGATGGTTTTGTCACCTTAACCAACAGCGGTGATGAAATTAAATCATTCGATATTCGTGATGGTTTAGGTATGAAACTGGTGCAACAAGCAGGTGTTAAAGTCATTATCATCACGGGTCGTAAAAGTAATATTGTCGAAAAACGCATGTCCGATTTAGGTGTAGATTTGGTCTACCAAGGACGTGAAGATAAAGGCACTGCATTGCAGGAAGCCTGTGCCAAGTTAGGTTTATCACCTGCAGATTGTCTCTATATGGGCGATGACTGGCCTGATCTTTCAGCGTTTTCGATTGCAGGGATGAAAGTCACAGTGCCAAATGGACATATTGAAGTGCGTCGTCGTGCCGATTTAGTCACACAGGCCATGGGTGGGCGCGGTGCGGTACGTGAAATCTGCGATATGATTTTAACCGCCAAAGGTGTGTACCAAAGCTTACTTGAAAAATATCTCAGCATCCCTCATTAATTAAGTCATACATTCAAAGGTTTGAGTTACAGCCCCACTTATGGATACTAAAGTTTTATACGTTACTGCGATTGCAATTGCAGCTGTAAGTGGTGGTTATTACTATTACAGCGGTAAAGGCAAAAAACTGGAAACTGACGCTGCTCGCTCTATGACTTATAGTGCCGAGCAAATTCATCTGACCCAAACAGATGAGCAGGGCAATTTATATGTGCGTGCGCAAATTGACCGTTTAGAGCAAGACATGCAGCAAAAAACCTCTAAGCTGGAAAATTTGAATGCCTCTATGTATAAAGCGGGCGCGGTGGATGCCACTTTTTTTGCTAAACAGGCACAAGGTTTTAATGACAATGAAAAGGTTGTGTTGTCAGATCAAGTGCTAGCAACCAAGTTACTCGCTCAAGGCAAACTGACGCTTGAAACAGTCGAGTTGAATGTGTTTCCTAAAACACGTGAAATCAGTACCGAAAAACAAGTGACTGTACAATCTCCACAGGCTGATTTTATCAGTCAGGGCTTAAAAGCCAATTTAAATGACGGGCAATACGAATTTTTTAATATTCGAGGAAAGTATGAACCATAAATCTAAGCTTACAGCTCCTAAAGCGTTGATAAAACAAGCAGCACTTGTGGGCTTGGCGGTGCTTTCATCGGCAGGTGCATGGGCAATTCCGTCAGACCGCAGTCAGCCTATTACTTTATTGGCAGACCGTGCGACCTTTAGTGAACGTACTGGCGTCACCACTTATACCGGCAATGTGGTGATTGAACAGGGCACCATGAAACTGCAGGCAGATTCGATTGTTGCTAATCTGAACAGCAAAAAAGAAATTAGTGTCATTACGGCAACGGGCAGACCTGCGCAATTCCAGCAAAAGACTGATCCAGCCAAAGGGCTTGCCAAAGGTCAGGCGCAAAAGATTGTTTACAATGCTGAAACAGGCATTATCACCTTAACGGGTGGCGCACTTTTAGAGCAAGATGGAGCCAGTATTCGTGGTAATACCTTGCGTTATAGTATGAACAAAGGCGATGTTGAAGCGATTGGTACACCGAACAAAACTGGTTCTGAAGCGGGTCGTGTAAAAATTGTGATTCCACCATCAAGTTCAAAATCATTCCCGGGAGCGCGTGATTAATGGATCAAACGAGCGCAGCACAGGACAGCGTCCAGCACGGTCAGCAGACTTTGTGTATTAAGCATTTAGCCAAAAACTATAATAAGCGCTGGGTGGTTAAAGACGTTTCATTTGAAATGAAAAGTGGTGAAATTGTCGGGTTACTTGGGCCGAACGGTGCGGGTAAAACCACCAGTTTCTACATGGTTGTGGGTTTGGTGCGTATGGATAAAGGCGAAATCCATTTAGATCAACTGGATTTATCTGACCTTGCCATGCATGAACGTGCGCGTAAGGGGATTGGTTATTTACCGCAAGAAGCCTCTATTTTCAGAAAGCTGACCATCGCTGAAAATATTATGGCTATTTTAGAAACCCGCAAAGATTTAAATAAACAGCAACGTCAGCAGCGTTTATCAGAATTGCTGGCAGATTTTAAAATCACGCATATTAAAGATTCATTAGGGATGAGTGTGTCGGGTGGCGAACGCCGTCGTGCAGAAATTGCCCGTGCTTTGGCAGCAGACCCTAAATTTATGTTGTTAGATGAGCCTTTTGCAGGGGTCGATCCTATTTCTGTCGGTGATATTAAAGATATCATTCGTACCTTAAAAGATCGTGACATTGGCGTATTAATTACCGACCATAACGTCCGTGATACTTTAGCCATTTGTGAACGTGCTTATATTGTTAGCGAAGGTTCAGTCATTGCAGAGGGTACACCGCAAGAAATTCTGGAAAATGAAATTGTGCGTGAAGTTTATTTGGGTGAAGACTTTTTTGTTTAAAGCTTGAATGTTCTAACCGTTATTGGTTTTCGTATGCTTACTGCATAAGTTGTAGAACAGAAAGTCGTGTAAACATTATTTAACCTTCTATACCTTTGAGGATAGAAGGTTTTTTCATGGTGGTTATCAGTCCAAATAAGCTATAACTCTAAATACGTTAGAGCGCTAAACACGTTATAATTATCAAGTTTTTATTTAACTGGTTGATTGATCTGGAGTGTTATGCCATTTACCATTGCTGCGCCCATCACTTTTGAAGAAGAAATTAAAAAAAGTCGATTTCAGGCAATTGCTGTGCCTGTAGATAATGAGCAAGCGGTAAAAACTTTTTTGGAACAGCAGCGTGATTCATCTACCACACATCAATGTTGGGCATGGAAAATCGGGCATCAATTACGTTTTAATGATGATGGCGAACCTTCAGGTACGGCAGGACGTCCTATTTTAGCCACGATTGAAGGCAATGAGTTGACTAATGTTTTGGTGTTGGTGAATCGTTGGTACGGCGGCATTAAATTGGGCACAGGCGGCTTGGTACGTGCCTATGGGGGATGTGCAGGGCAATGTTTGGCTCTAGCAGAAAAAATAGAACTGATTGAAAAAAAGACCGTGCAATTTTCCTGTCATTTTAATGAGTGGGCAATTTTACAATACGAGCTAAATAGTCAGCAGATTGAGTACAGCGAAGACTACACCGCCGAAGGCGTGTTGGTAAAGGCATTCATGCAAGTCGATCAAATAGACCCTTTAAAACTAAAATTACAAGATATTAGCCGTGGGCGTGAACAACTCAAAATCCTTGAGGATGATCAAGATGACTGAAGCAAATTCACCTGATCCATTATCGAAGTACCGTGAGCAGCATAAACACCGTTTAAACTACATGCCGTGGTTATATTGGTCATTAAAACCTAAACATCGTGTATGGGCAGAAGCTTGGCAGCAGGAATATCAAGCTTATTTAATGGCAATGGAAACGGTGGAGATTGGCAAAAACTGTTTTATTTCCCCTTTGGCACATATTTTTGCAGAGCCGGGGCGTAAAATCAGTATTGGCGATAATACCTTTATTGCAGCCGATTGTACTTTGCATGGCCCTTTAGAAATTGGCAATGAAGTCGCGATTAATCACCACTGTATTTTAGATGGTGGCAGAGTTGGAATTAAGCTTCATGATCAGGTGCGTATCGCAGCATATTGTCATTTATATGCATTTGATCATGGCATGGCTTTGGATCAGCCCATTTATCAGCAAGCGGTGCGTTCACAGGGCATTGAAGTTGGTAAGGATGTTTGGTTAGGTGCGCATGTTGGTGTTAAAGATGGGGTGAAGATTGCGGCACATGCAGTCGTTGGTATGAATAGCATGGTCACCAAAGATGTTCAGGAGCGGGAAATTGTGGTAGGAAACCCTGCCAAATTGATTCGTTATCGTGAGTAAATACGATGCAGCAAGGCTAAATCTTTAAACTTCATTACATTTTTTCATGTCCCTGCAACACGAGTTGTGTTAAGTTAAAAATAACAACTAAAAAATAGCCTGCAAAAGGCAGTAAGAGAGGCAATAATGAAACGTGTAATTGCTTGTATTGATTCTTCGCCTTGTATTAATGCGCTTGCTGAAGCTGCTGCGTGGATTGCAACACAAACTCAACGTGAATTGGTGTTATTACAAGTTTTGGATTATTACCCCGCCAGTTATCATTTGGGGGAAATTAGTGGCGTGATTGGTTTTGAAAGTAATGCCATGTTACTCAAAGAATTAGCCGAATTAGAACAAAAACAAAGTGAATTAGCACTCGATTATAGCAACAATTTATTGCAGCACATTTCCAGTATGATTCAGGAAAAGTTCGGCATTGTACCTACCCACATTCAAGAAAAAGGCGACTTTTTAGAACAAAGTTTTAGTGTGCTGAACGAAGAAGATATTGTGGTGATTGGACGTGTGGGCGAGAAATCTGCTGAACGCAATAAGGCATTAGGCAGTAATGTCGAAAACTTTATTCGTGGTGCAAATTGTACTGTGATGACTGTCGGAGAGCATTTTAAAGCACCAAACCGTTTTATTTTTGCTTATGAATATTCCCCAACTTGTATCAAAATGATGAAGCGAATTGCACAAAGTGATTTGCTTAAATTATTGCAATGTCATTTGCTCTATGTCGGTGATCACCCAGAAGTTTTAAATGAACCTGCAGATTTTTTAACTTCAGCGGGTTTAGATGTGGTGGTGGAATATCGTTATGGCGATGTGGCTGAAAATATCTTAGATTATCAACGTGAACATGGTATTCAGTTGATTGTACTGGGGGCATTTAGTCACAGTAAAATTCACCAATTTTTCTTGGGAAGCATTACCACCAATATTTTCCGTAACTCAACTGTTCCTTTGTTGGTGGCAAAGTAAAAATCGTAAATGATTCAAAAAAGATCATTTCAAAAGATTGTTTAGTTGAACTGATGTAAATGCTTGCTGACTGTCCATGGTTATCCGCATAATTTGTGGATAACTGTATGGACAGTATATGTAACATTATAATATATAATGTAAAATTGATTTAGGTTGTTTTTTAACCTTGTGTGGACTTTACTTTACAATCGCTAAAGCAAAGCCATCATGTCCTTTGCTGCCTACAGTTTGTAATGCTGTGCACGATAAAATTCGCGAATGATTTTGCATGGCTTTGAACATGTCACGAATCCCTTCAATGCTTGGTTTGTGATTGTCAGGATTTAAAATTTCCCCTGCACGAATTACATTGTCTAAAAAGATAATTGTACCTGAGCGTGAAAGTTTAAGACTCAGTTCCAAATATTCAGGATAGCTTTGTTTGTCGGCATCAATAAAAATAAAATCAAAAGCTTCAGTATCTTCTGGCAGAGCTTTTAGAATTTCTGCAGCACGACCAACTTTTAATTCAACCTTTTGTTTTAATTGAGCGCGGTCAATATTTTCCTGTCCCAAAGCTGCATGGGTATCACGTCCTTCAATCGTGAGTATATAACCATCTTCAGGCAGCGCACGTGCTAGCCACATTGTGCTATAAGCTGCGAATGTGCCCAATTCCAACACACGTTTGCATTGATTCATTTGAATGAGCATTTGTAGCAACATGCCCTGATTTGCCGCAACTGCAAGGTGATCTGGAAAACCTTTGGCATCGGTATTTTCTAAAGTTTGCGTCAAAATTGGGTCTTCGGGAATTAAATGTGATTCGATATAGTGATCGATATCCGTCCACATTTGTTGCATAGCGTGCTCACCTTTGTTGCGATGTGTGCATTGTAAACTTTTCTGCTCAGAGTGCAATTTATTCGCGGAATGGAGCAGGTGATAATCTATTTCGCAATAAAAAAGAGGTCAATTTGACCTCTTTAGGATTTAATTCTAAACAACACTGAATTAGAAATTACACATAGATGAATGGCGGCTTAAATCTGGCCCCCAAGTTCGATAACCTTGTGTATCAATATGAATTTGTCCTGAAGCGTATAAGCCTAAGCCCATGTTTAAACTTTGACCATATTGCTGCCAGAACTGACACAGTCTGTATTTGGTACTTTCAATATAGGCATAGTCTTCGGCATTCGGGAATTGTGGCCCAATTCTAAAATCAATGGCTGAGTTAAATAAGTGACGCGATGAGTTCGCACCACCTGCACATTGATTCAGTGGTAAATCTCGATAGACAGAAGTGACTTCAAAATCAGTTAAGACTTTAGAGGCGACCAAATATTTAAATACACGCAAGGTAGGCACCTGATTTTGCCACAATTCACGACTTGGAATCATAAACTGCGAACGTCCACAGCGTTGCCAGTCACGTGCGGTACGCATTAATTCAAAACTTGGAATAATATTGCCAACACCATTATGTTCCAAGAAGCGTTCATATTCACGAACTTGGCGTAAATTGTCACTCACTGCCACCCATGCATTATACGAATAAGGCACAATTTTAGGTGCTGCCTGACGCTCGTAGGTGATTTTTTCTTGAGGAATGAAAATTCGTTTTCCATCGGGCGTGGTAATCGTTGTTGTTCTGTTTGGGGTTGAGCTACAAGCCACCAAGAGCATGGGAACAATGCTGAACGAAAACAGCGCCTTGAAAAATTTCTTCATTAGGCAAATCAGATATTTATTTAAAGTGTCCGTATTCTAATCGAAAATGCGGGTAAAAATTTGAGAATATTGCAATCAAATGTGTGTTTTAGGTATAAAAAAAGATCAGCACAGGGCTGATCTTTTTCACAACAAGATCAATTTACTTTTCTAAGTATTGTAATTTGTCTGGTTTGCCATTCCATTCTTCGCGGTCAGCAGGTTGATCACCAATTTGTGTAATGTTTGGCCAAGTCTGTGAAAGTTCGGCATTTAGTTCGATAAATATTTCCTGACCTTCGGGTAACTCATCTTCAGAGAAAATAGCGTTGGCAGGACACTCGGGTTCACATAATGCACAGTCGATACATTCGTCTGGATTAATCACAAGGAAGTTCGGACCTTCGTAGAAGCAGTCTACAGGACAAACTTCAACGCAGTCTTGATATTTACATTTAATACAGTTTTCAGTGACAACAAATGTCATGGCGACGGCTACCTAACAATATGGTTCTAATTGAGAATAGTCTATTTTAGGCAAAAATCACCACAACTAACAATCGCTTTTACTGATATTTGATATAGACAGTGCTGCTAAATTTGATAAAAGGGGGATAAAACCATCAAAAAAACTTATAAATGAAAAAGACTCTCAATTAAGAGTCTTTGTTTGGTAAAAATATTGTAGAAATAACAGCGGCTAAGCGTTCAATTGTTCCTTTAAAGCATACAATTGTTCCAAAGCTTGTCGCGGAGTCAAATTATCGACATCTATACTGCGTAATAACTCTAAAGCCGCGGATGGCTTTTCTACTTCGATTACACGTTCAATCACTTCAGGTTCAGATGAGCTTGTTGTAGGTGCAAATAGGTCATCTTGAACGGCTAAATTGACATTTTTGTGCTGCTGTTTTTCCAAAATTCTTAAGCGGTTTTGTGCTTCTTTAATGACGTTGGCTGGAATGCCTGCCAGTTTTGCCACTTGCAAACCATGACTTTGGCTGGCTGGACCTTGTTGTACTTTGTGCAAGAGAATCAGGTTGCCATTCATTTCTTTGGCAGTCACATGATAGTTATCGACCCCAGATTCTTTGCTTAATTCGGTCAATTCAAAATAATGTGTTGCAAATAGGCATAAACATTTGATGCGTTTGCTTAAATCCAACACACATGCCCACGCCAAAGATAAGCCATCGTAGGTACTGGTTCCGCGTCCAACCTCATCCATCAGCACTAAAGATTGTGAGGTTGCATGGTGTAAAATTTGTGAAGTCTCAGTCATTTCGACCATAAAGGTCGATTTACCTGTCGATAAATCATCGGCAGAACCAATACGGGTAAACACGCGATCAATAGGACCTAATACGGCTGTTTGGGCAGGCACATAACTACCACAATAGCCAAGTAGGGCAATGAGTGCGGTTTGACGCATATACGTTGATTTACCGCCCATATTCGGGCCAGTAATAATTGCCAAACGATGATTGTAGTCGAGTAAAGTATCATTCGGTGTAAAGGCGGTTTTACTCAAGGCCTCAACAACAGGATGACGTCCTGCAGTAATTTTAATTCCAATTTCAGGGCTATATTCAGGGCGTGCCCAATTGCGTAAACGTGCTTGATGGGCAAAGTTTGCCAATAGATCAATTTGTGCAATCGCGCTGCTCATCATTTGTAATTGAGCAATGTCTTGGCGTAATTCATCCAATAGCATTTCAAATAGCATCTTTTCACGGGCTAAAGCACGGGACTCGCTAGACAGGACTTTATCTTCAAAACTTTTTAGCTCTGGGGTGATGTAGCGTTCTGCATTTTTTAAAGTTTGACGACGGATATAGTGTTCAGGTGCTTGCTCGGCTTGGGCGCGAGTGAGTTCAATGTAGTAACCACTGACACGGTTGTAGCCAATTTTTAACGTTGGGATACCGCTTTCTTGGCGCTCTTTGACTTCTAAATCAATCAGGAATTGCCCCGCATGATCACGGATTTTGCGTAGTTCATCGAGTTCACTGTCAAAACCCTCTGCAATGACATTGCCATCACGCAATAGTACAGGTGGGTTTTCTACAATTGCCTGCATCAGCCGTTGATGCAGTCCATGAAAATCGCCCAGTTCTTCATTCAGGTTTTGAATGAGTGCGGATTGTTGTGCAGAAACAATGGGCTGTAAGGCATGACGCAAATAGGGAATTTGCGCACAGGCCTGACGTAGTTGTACCAAATCACGTGGGCGTGCGCTACCGAGTGCGACACGACTCAGCACACGTTCAATATCACTAATTTCTTTCAGTACCAAACGCACAGGCGACTCATGGTAACCTTGTATTAAGGCTTGAATTGCATCCAGTCTTGCATCTAACAATGCCGTGTCACGCAAAGGTTGCATCAAGGTACGACTCAGTAAACGGCTACCCATGGCAGTTTGGCAATCGTTAATCAGTTGGAATAAAGAAGTGCCGTGTTCAAATAATGGTTCAACCAATTCCAAATTACGTCGGGTCACAGGATCAAGCGCAATAAAATTGCTGCTTTGTTCTAATTGAATACTGCGAATATGTGGTAAAGCCGTTTTTTGGGTTTCTTTGGCGTAGTGTATTAACGCTGCCGCTGCTGCTTTGGCTAAGGGCAAATGATCAATACCAAAACCTGAAAGTGACGATACAGCAAATTGATCACAAAGCGTTTTTTGTGCATTGTTCAGGTTGAAATCGACATTTGGGCGTTTGGTCACAGGGCAGTCAAGCTGCTTTTTAACCTGTTCAATAATATTCGGATCGACAATATCTTCATCGACCACAATTTCGCTTGGCATTAAACGAGAAAGTTCAATCGCGAGTTGTTCAGGCAAATAATCCATTTGCTGAACTTTAAAAATCCCTGCACTTAAATCCAGCAATGCGATACCAATTTGGTTTTGCTGTAAGCATAAAGAGACCAAGTTGGAAGATTGATGACTGTTGAGCAAGGCATCATCAGTGAGCGTGCCTGGGGTGATAATCCGTACTACTCCACGCTCTACAGGACCTTTGCCTGTCACCTCGCCAATTTGCTCACAAATTACCACGGTTTCGCCTTTTTTGACCAAGCGAGCGAGATAACCTTCAGCAGCATGATATGGCACGCCCGCCATTGGAATAGGTTTGCCACTAGTTTTACCACGGTGGGTGAGGGTAATGCCTAAAAGTTTGGCAGCTTTGTGTGCATCATCAAAAAATAATTCGTAGAAATCGCCCATGCGATAGAACATTAAAGAATGTGGATGTTCCATCTTCACCCGTAAGTATTGCTGCATCATTGGAGTGTGTGAAGATAGATCAGCCATGATTTCTGTCATGTTCATGCAGTTGAAGTCCTTTAATTTGAAGCGTAATTTAAGTGTAAGTATGTGACTAGCTTATTTTACGCCATCTTAGTCAAATTAGTGAACCTGCATGTCATTGTTGCTCGCTCTCTAACGAGTCGAACATCGAGCGGTTTAAGCTTTTAAATGGATAATATTCAATTGATCGGGTGTGTTAGTGAGCACACAGCCATAAAAAATATCGCCCATAAAATCTAAACCCACAGTTTCAAAAATGATATCGCATAGCTCAAAGAGCTTAGCTGTTGAAAATGTATGATTTGCGAAGTTAAAAGTGAAAATTATTGTGTCATTTGGCTGAATTTTACTGAGTTTTTCGTGTAATTCATCGTTATAAAAAGCATCGAAATTTGATTGTTTTCTATGGATTCATTTAGAAAGTAGTGCATGTTGTAACATTATGCTTTGCATGGTCTTATTTCTAGCTAAAAGCCGTACTTTGGAAAAACTTCATCACAATCAAAGTAAAAAAAGCCATCATCTTTTCAGATCATGGCAAGCTATTATTCAAACTCAAGCTATGTAGAATTTAAAAATTCAAACTATATGACACGCCCAAAATATTTTGGCTCATGCTTAAATTGGCTTCGCCACCACCAAAATCAGCGGGGATAGAGTTGTTACCTTGCACTGTTTCTTTGAGTGCGTGTGTATAAGCCACACTTACATTTTGTTGATCATCGAGTTGCCAAGTTGCACCAACACTTAAATGCTCTTGTACCACACCTGGTGCCAAAATATTTAGGAAGGTTTGATCATTTTTAACAGGCTGATCGTTATAGCTATAACCCGCACGTAAAGTCAGTTTTTCTGAGGCTTGATAAGTCGCTGAAATTTTATAGACATTGATGTCATCCCATCCAAAACCAGGACCTTGTGTTGTGCCAAATTTATTGTTTGCGAATAATTGATCCAGTTTATTGCCAACAGAATCTACATCTGAATAATTAATGCGTAAGTAATCTGTCGCGACTGATAAAGCAGGGGTAAGTTGATAATTTAAACCTACACCATAGCTTTCAGGTACGTCAAAATCACCTTGTTTGGCAAATAAACCTTCATATTTCTTAAAGCGGCTGGCATTAATTTTAGATGAATAGCTTGCACCAAGGGTCAGTTTATCATTTGGTTTTGCCGACCAGCCAATACGTGCACCTACGCCGTATGAATCGTCATTGCCACGATCGCTAATTGCCGCACCGTTTGACGAAGCACCACCAAAGAAATCACCAGCAAAACCTTGTGCACTAAAACGTTGATATAAAATATTTGCAGCCAAGGCTATAGATTGATTTTCTGCATATTTCCAAGATAAAGCAGGTGAAATAAAGGCTTGGGTTAATGAAATACCTGCGCTTCCTGTATTATCATAAACTGCATAAGGATTATTTTTATAATTGGTATTCATGCCACCATTGCCATAAACCGCAATACCCGCAGTGACTTGTTCATTCACTGGGTGAACATAACCTACATCTGGAATTACAAAGTATTTACGGCTATTGCCATCATACTGACCATTTGCTCCATAACCATTTCCTGTAATTTCAGACTCACGATCTGGAGAGAAAATAGTTAAACCTGCATCAACACGCTTATCTAACCAGCTCAAACCCGCTGGGTTGCTTGCAATAGTCAGACTGTCCTGAAAATTGGCAATGGCTGTGCCTGCGTTTCCTTGAGATTTCACACTATATGCATGCATGAAATATCCTGTTGTTGCAAAAGCAGATGTTGAAAACAAAGGTGCGATAACAGCAATTGAGATAAAAGAAGATAGATATTTCATGAGAATATAGATCGAGTAAAAACAATATATGCAGCAGTATATTGAAAAGTTGTATTCTTGTATTTGAATATAAATTCATATCTTTATTCTATTTTTGAATATATAGCTATGAAACAGCAAGGGTATTCATTCTATATGTATATCAAAATGATGCTTCAACTCTTTTGACCAAAGAAGCTCCCTTGGGAGCTTCTTTATTGATTTACATTGCTTTAATTCATCATTATAAAGTGCTTTATGCCAAGTTTTCTAACACAAATTGTGGCGATTTAATAAATAATCGAATCAATGCTTGAGCAGAACTCGACGGTTGACGGACACCACGTTCCCAACTTTCTAAAGTTCGGGCAGAGATACACAATTTTGCCGCAAGTTCAGTTTGTGAAATATTCATTTTTTGCCGAACTTTAATGATCTGTTGTGCTAAATCCAAACAAGCCGTTTGCTCTACAGTATGATTCACATGATTATGACTGTGTTGAAGCAGATGCATAGTTATCTCCTCCTTAGGGTCGAATAAACAAGTCAATGAGTTATTAAAATAAGTATTGTCCTACAGCTGCATAAATTTGATACTGCAAAATTTACACTTTAGAGTGAAGCAAAGATGGCAACACTGTAAGAAATGATAAGAAAATTCAAAAGTCAAAACGAGGCGGAGCACGACCTTGTGGTAGAATAAAAAGCGGCTCAGTTTGAAATAGTGTTGGTGTAAACGATGTTTTAAAAGACAAAATCCGAATTTGTGTTCGGATTAACACGTATCTAAGCTTGGTATCTAGTAAGGGAAGTGCAAAGCTATAGACTAAACAATATTCACATTCATGGTTTTCATGTGCATCTTGTTTGGATGATTCATGCGCATGTTGAGCTGAATGCCGTGTGTCAACTTTGTCTGTATGCGGTGAATGAGCCGTATGACTTAGATGAGATTCAGACGTAGATGTGCTGGCTGTGCGTTGTAGAAGATTTGCAGACAGCTGATTTGCAGAGCTTGGCTGATCAAAAAAAAATGCTTGGGCAACAGTTTTACAGACAGAGGAAAAATGTTGTTTCTCTGGCAATAAAGGCTGTAGGAATACAGCGACTTGTAACAAGATTGCTGTTAATCCGAGCAATCTTCCCCACATCATCAACACTGCATACGTCTTTTATTGAATTTTCATGTAACACTATAACAAAAAATTTAACTGTTTAATGATAAAGCTTTGTTTATCACATGAACTGTGTAGTAAAAATACTGCTTTACTCAAGTGGTTTTGGGCTAAAGCAATGGATCGTTTCGTAATTTAGTCAATTAAGCTGTAATTGAGATTGTGGGTAAACCAGCTTCAATCCAAGCCTGCATGCCGCCTTGTACAGAAAATATTTTTTCAAAGCCCATACGCTGCAAAGATTGAGTTGCCAAAGCTGAGCGTGCACCTGTACCACAGATCAAATAAATATCTTTTTCAGCTAAATCGGCAAGTGCGCGTTCAACTTCACAGTAATGATTGACAACAGGGTGTTGTGCAATTTTCATTTCGAGCATGCCACGCGGAAAGTTCACAGCACGATCAATTGCACAGGCTTGATGTTCTTCTGGTTCACGTACATCAATCAAAATAATATCAGGATGTTTGCTATACACCTCATAGACATCTTGAACACTCATTTCGGTAATTTGGCTTTTCGCTTCGGTAATCAGTTGATCTGGTGTTTTCATGAAATCACTCACATTTTTTTTGATCCTATATAATATAAACTAATATATTAATTAAGTTTTGATTATTGTTAGCAAATGTGTCTATATGATTTCTCTTTGGAAATAGCCACAGCTAGATAAAATTAGACATGCTATGGTTTAAATCATTTGTTGGAATTTTCAAGTTTTATTTGCTTTGGAGTGTGCAATGTTTAATTTGATGATGTATCTGCCGTGGGGTAAAGTGCCTGAAATAAACGCACAGGATTTGTTACAACAACAGCAAGATGTGCAAATTGTAGATGTACGTACCCGAAAAGAATTTTGTGACAGCCATATTCAAGGTGCGTTGCATTTGCCTTTGAGTCAAATGAATGAATCTAATGTCAAAGCATTATCTTTAGCTCCTACAAAGCCTGTAGTGACTATTTGTCTATCTGCACATCGCAGTATTCCTGCAACCAGAAGATTGGCTAAAATGGGTTATCAGGCATCGCAGTTGCAAGGTGGCATGAAAGCATGGTGGAAACAACAAATGCCATGCGTGTCCTCTCAGGTCAAATAAACAAGTGCATTGAGACTATAATTCAATATGCGCAATGTTGACATTTCTAATGCAGCTGATTGTATAGCTTTGTTAATCTTTGCTTAAAAAATAATATCTTATTTAATTATAAGGTATATACTAGATTTAACACTTTTGTTCGATTGTTCAGGGGACGTAAAATGCCTGCAAAATTTTTTGGAATTTTTCTGGGTTTAATTGCAGCGGTATTAATCATTGGTGGATTATTCATCAATATGATCAGTGGTGAAGCTACCGTCGTGGAATACTGGATTTTATTGTTGCTTCCATGTTTCGGTGTGCCAATTTTATCTGCAGTGTGCCTAAAAGAAATTGACTAAGCACAAAAGTACAAGTTTTCTTTACATTAAAATTGATAGCTGATTTATTCATCGCATTTGATTTTAATAATACAAAAACCCATGAGATCATGGGTTTTTGTATTTATAGCAAAATAGTTTATCTCGAGTCTTTATGTGAATATTTGCAAAGCAGCGTTGCAGAATTGGGCTGTTCAGCAGCCTAGTCATAGTTATATGCTATTAAAATCTAACGACAATATTTAAGCTCAATAACATGCAAGCATTCCATTATCAGGCATTGCCAATCGATGTTCACTTTGGCGTAGGTCATCTGCAAAAAATCCAAGAGATTTTACGTACTTATGCCTATCAGCGTATTTTAATTATTACTACTGCAGGGCAACAAGCCGCAGGCGAGCGTTTATTGGCACAAATCCAAGACATGGCTGTAGCGGTCTATCCTCATGCGGTGATGCATGTGTCAAAAGAGGTTGCAGATCAGGCCATTCAAGATGTGCAGCGTTTAGGAGTAGATTGCTGTTTGGCATTAGGCGGTGGCTCTGCGATTGGTTTAGCCAAAGCGATTGCCTTAGAAACTCATTTGCCGATTATTGCAATTCCGACCACTTATGCAGGTAGTGAAATGACAGCGGTGTATGGCATCACCGAAAACCAGCTGAAAACCACAGGCAAAGCAGCTCAAGTTTTGCCTAAAGTAGTGATTTATGATCCTGAATTGACACTCAACTTACCCACTGAAATTTCGGCATGTTCGGGCATGAATGCGATGGCACATGCAGTTGAGGCATTATATGCACAGGATAAAAATCCCATTGTAAGTTTAATGGCGCTAGAGGCGATTACTCAACTGGCACAGGCTTTACCTGAAATTGTGCAAGCGCTTCATAATATGCAGGCACGTGAACACGCTTTATATGGTGCATGGTTGGCTGGTGTGTGTTTGGGTTCGGTGGGGATGGCAATTCATCATAAAATTTGCCATAGCTTAGGTGGACGTTATCAGTTGCCACATGCGCAAACCCACGCCATTGTGTTGGCGTATTCAGTGTATTACAACCGACATGCAGATATTGCTGCAATGAATCAACTGGCAGCGGCTTTAAATGTGTCAGATCGGGAACAGTTGGGCTTGGCGATTTATCAGCTTAACCAAAGATTGAATATTCCAATGGCGCTTAAAGATTTAGGATTACCCGAAACAGCACCTGCCCAAGTGGCACGTATTATCTGCGATAGTCCATATTATAATCCACGCGAATATGACTATGCCGAATTAGAGGCCTTATTGACCAAAGCTTATTGGGGACAAGCACCAATCTAATACTGCTGAGAAATAGCATGATAGATAAAAAACCGAAGCCACTTAGACTTCGGTTTTTTATTTGCCGTGACGGATTACGGTTTATACAAGCCTAAATCTTGCAAATGTAATCTAAGAATACGTCGCAGTTCCAATACAGCTTCTGGCGTTTCCTGAATGGAATGTCCGCCTTTAATAATTTTTTCTGAAACAGCGCCATCTAAGTGGGCACTGTTGTAATGCACCACATCGTCATTCATTAACAGATGCTCAGTGCTGTCGGTATTATTGCCAATAATACTGTGATATTTAAATCCATTGACAGGCAAAATATCTTCAGTTAATTCCGTAAATTTGGAATTTTTACTTAAATCACTCGGTCCATTTTGAATGACGCCATGCCCAATTTCTTTGGTTAGATTTTTTAAATCGACTTCATGTTGCTGCAAGGTATCCGCAAACGCGCTTAAAAATGCAGTCGGTAAGCGAATGACTTTACGTGCTGCAAGGGTGAACCAGCGGTCTGCAAACTCTGTACCTTTATGCGGTGCAGCCAAGAATATTGCACGGTTAAAATTGGTGATGGGTTTAAGGCGCAAACGTGCTTGCAACAAAGGATCAGATTTAAAGCGTTCCAGACGTCGGTTTTTAAGCATTTGCATGGCAGGTTGAGTTAAATCAGTATCGCTGACCAACAAACGTGCCAAAATACCACCCATGCTGTGTCCAATTACTACAGCATCTTTTTTGGCTGCAGCAGAAGGACTGACCTGTTTAAAGCCTTGTTGAAGCAAGGCATAAATTTGGAAACGGCTTTCTAAAATTGGCATATTGGTCGAGTAAAACACTTGCCAGACTTGAAAGTTTTCCCGCAATACAGGATCGCCCATAATATCGTTGGTTAAGCGAATCCACGCTTCGGGGCTACTGGCCAAACCATGAATGAGTACAATGACTTTTTTATTCGGATTATACGGCTCAAGTAAGTACAAATGCGGCATACTGAGTCGTTCTTCACGATCAATTAAGGATAAATAAGCCGATTTACCTAAATTATTTTGCGCTAACCACAACCCATAAGGTGCAGAAAAGTTAGCTGCAAGCGGGTAGTTCTTTTGTGCAATTTGGGCAGATTCATATTTATACGGATCATAAGCCTTGAGCTTAAAATGCGGCCGATTCAAAATATCTTCAATGGAATTGGCGCTATGTGGTTCTGCAGTGATTGTCGCGGCTAAATAGCGAGCTTGGTGAATATTTGGATTTTTTCCTGCAGGATAATCATATTTTAGCGGATCAATAATATATTTGCTTTTGCTCAGATCATCGTTTGGATTTTCAGGCAATACCACCAGAAATTCAGACCCAAAACCATCACGGCGCGTGACCGAGCGCAAACCCGAAAAGTTCAGGTTATAGGTTGACATCAACTGCTGAATTTTTTGTTGTTTCAGCTGCGGGTAGTACTCAAAATCAATGTCATAAATGCTGTTGCCAACACGAATTTGTTGTTGCAATTCATCGTGTTTATAGCGCAGCGCATAGCTGCTGACCAATTTGGCAATCGCCTGATTATAAAAATCCCGAATTTGGACTTGTCTGTTATCAAAAAGACGGTCTTGCGGCGCACGTTTGGTTTTAAACATGTAGGCGTAACTATAACGAATACTTTGATCGAGCATGTGCAATTGCTGATCTAAACATTGTTCATAATTGGCCTGATGAATTTTTTGTTGTTCTTCCGATCTTTTACTGTTCAGAATACTGATTTTACAGGACGATGAATTTTCCAGTTCAATCGCTTTCGCTAAATATAATTCACTGGCGGTTGAGAGCAGTTGTTCATCTTGAATTTGCGGGATTTGTTTGAGTGCACTTACACATTCTTCAGGTTTTTCGGCACAAATATTGGCTTCACGTCCTGTCATCGACAAGACATTTAAACTGGCTTCACTCAGTTTTTTGCGCGATAAAATACTATCACGTTCATTGGCAATACTAACTTTTAACGCCTGATTTTTAACACTGACCACCTGACAACCAGACAGCAGTGTTGTACTGAGCAATGCAGCAATCACAATTTTATTCATGGAAAGTCTGGCTTAATTTTTAAGATTTTTTTCCATCATACGTTTTTTTAAAGCTTTTTCAATTGCGTAGAAAGCAAAATAGACCGTCGAAACGGTCTATTTTTAGGTATTTTTGTATCGATTTTTTATTAAGTGCGTGGTGCGATCACTTGCCACACATTCCAGCGACCTTGCTTTTCAATTTCAGCAATCAAACGGTCAGCCACTTCGGCTTCTTGCGGGTATTTGATTTTATAGTTTTTCAAAGTTTGTACTGCATTTTTCTTTTGTTCCATGGCAATATAATTGTTTGCCGCAGACAAATAAGCTTCCTGCACACCTGCTTTCATGGCTTTGTCTAAATAAGGAATGGCTTCACGATGACCGCCACCTTCAGACAGACCGAAACCAAACCAGAAATTCGCTTCGGCATCTTCCTGATTAATTTTTAAGATACGCTGCGCATAGTTAAGTGAGCGTGTGGTGTAAACAGAGCCTAAGTCTAGGTTACGTGCCATAACACTGGCTTTAAATGCACGCATCAAAATATCAAAAGAGGCATTTTCATTGGCTGCCAAAGTGTCTAATTGTTGAGTCACTTCTTTGAGCTTTGCCTCGAAACCACGACGTTCCTGACGTTCGCTAAAACGTGGTGGATAGTGACGTGCTTTGCCTTCGACCAATTGTAAGAAGTCATCAATTTCGGTGATGTCAATTTCGTTTTCACCTGCCAAAACTGCAAACTTCAAGCTACGGGCATTGTTATTGACCGTAGGTACAATCAATTTGTTTTGATCTAAGGTAATGCTTTTGCTTGGATCATTTGGGTTAGTAACCACCATTTTAGTCACAGGCTGTGCTGCTGCTTTTTGTAGGTTAATTTCAAATGGTGGTGGGGCATCATAATTAAATGGATTTAAGGCATAGAATGGTGCACTTAATTCAGGTTCGGTAAATACGATAGGTGGTTTTACTTCTTGTTTTGGTGGTGCAACACAGGCGCTAACGAGCGTTGCGGCTAGAATACTGAGTGCCAAAGGCTTAAGGGTCATGGTGTTCTTCCGTTCAATTTATTTTAAAAGTGAGAGGTGATTGTGTCGGATTAAAATATTGCATGTCGGTCAGTCTAAGAAATCTGTTCCGAACATGCAATACAATTGAGGGGGCTTAGTTACACAGTGATACGAAGTTTTTTTAAGTATGTAGGATTGATCAAATAAACAGCCCTATTTACTTTGTGCTTCACACTCACGTCTAACATCTTTAATTATTTTTAATTCTTCTGCACTATAAGGTTGTTCATTTTGCTGTGGGTTTTTAAAGCTTGGGTCAAGTAAAGAGAGACGCTGACATAATAAATTCATACGTTTTTCATTTTGTTCCAAGCGATCTAGTAATACTCGCATACCGTCCAATACTGGGTCAGATTGGTCCTGCGTTGCTGCATAAGGTTGGAAACCAATACTGGCAGCATAATCACGACGACGTGCTTCCTGATCATCGGCAGGTTTATTTTTCATAATAAAGCGCGCAGGGTTACCCACAGCAGTTGCGCCTTCAGGTACTTCTTTGGTCACAACCGCATTAGAGCCAACCTTGGCATTTTTATGTACGGTGAATGGGCCTAGAATTTTCGCGCCTGCACCGACTACTACGCCATCTTCCAAAGTTGGATGACGTTTGCCTTTATTCCACGTTGTGCCGCCTAAAGTCACGCCATGATATAAGGTGACATCATCACCAATTTCAGCAGTTTCACCAATCACCACGCCCATGCCATGGTCAATAAAAAAGCGACGACCAATTTTTGCACCGGGATGAATTTCAATTCCTGTAGCAAAACGGCTAAATGACGAGAGTAGACGTGCCGACCCCTTGCAGTCTTTGTTCCATAATTCATGCGCCACACGATGCATAATTAAAGCGTGAATTCCTGGATAAGTGGTTAAGACTTCAAGTGTATTTCGAGCAGCAGGATCGCGCGCGAAGACAGCTTGAATGTCTTCTTTGAGCTGTTTAAGCATTAGTTTGATCCTCGTCCTGTGTTGATGTAGATTTTTTCCATGAACCGTTATTCATTGCTTGTACGCGGCTAAAAATACCGCGAAGTAAATGGTATTCCATACGATCTAATTGTATACGTCCGAAAAGCCGACGCAAGCGCAAAGGCAATAATCGTGGATTTTTTGGATCCATAAATTCAATTTCTGCCAGCATTTTTTCTAAATGTGGATAGAACTGTTGCATTTGTTCATGGTTGACCAAAGGTTCATCCCATTGCATCGCTTCAGAATCTGTCACTTGCATCGTCGCTGCAGGATCGGCAATTTTTCCGACAATATCGATGGCAGCCATACGCATTTCATAGCAAATCACTTGAATGGCTTGAGCAACATTGAGCACACCATATTCTTCATTGACAGGAATCGTCACGTGATAATTCGCCAAAGCCAGCTCTTCATTGGTTAAACCACGATCTTCACGTCCAAAAATAATGGCAACATTTTGCCCATGCTGTGCCACAGCATTTAACGACTTTTCTGCCGCAGGGCGTGCATCTAAGAGTGGCCAAGGAATAGTACGACTACGTGCACTGGTGCCAAAGACCAAATGGCAGTCGGCAATTGCATCTTCGAGCTGTTCAACCACTTCAATCTGTTCAATTAAATCGGTTGCACCTGCCGCCAAAGCATCAATATCTGGATGCGGATAGGTTTTTGGATCAACCAAAACCAATTTACATAGCCCCATGGTTTTCATGGCGCGTAAGGCGCTACCGATGTTGGCAGGCAGGGTGGTATTCACCATGACAATACGCACGTGGGAGAGGTGTGCGGCAACAGCTGCATTGTCGGTTTGACTCATAACAAATCCAGATGGGTTAAATTTTTAATTAAGAATATTGATCAACTTCGGTATGGTATAAATCCATAGCATCATCCATGCTCATATCAGCAGGTGGTGGAGCAATCGATGCAGGTTTCGCCACATCGACAGCTTTCGCGGCTTTGGATTTCACTTGATATTCGATATGCAGGCTTTCTTTACCAAAATAGTCACGCAATTTGACCAAGGCTTCATCTAAGGGTGCGATTTTCCACTGAATGCCCAAATGTAATTCTGCAGTGGCATAAGCATAGTCAAGGTGCAATAAAACAGGAATATGCGTGCATAAATCCACATTACAATAAGGCAGCAACATATTTTGTAAGTCTTGACTCAAGGTCTTGCTTAAATGTTCTGCATGCAAGTGAATTTGAATACTATTGGCGCGTTTTTGACGAATTTCATTCAAGCTAAACGCTTTGGTTAAGCGTCCCATTGGGCGGTCAAAACCTTCACGTTCGTAAATTTCGCCTTCAATCACCACCACTTTTTCAGTTTGTACAATATCTTTAAAGCGTTGGAAGCGCTCATGGTTGGCAGATACTTCAATACGTGCCGTGCCATCATCTAAAGTGACCACCATCCGATTTGGGAAGTTGGCGACATCCACCACCAAGCCTGCAAAGACGGTGGTCACGCCACGACGGGTTGGCGTCAGTTCATTAATTTTACTTGGAATAAAGGCTTTTAATTCATTGCGATAGACATCAATCGGGTGACCAGTGAGGTAAAGTCCAAGTGTGTCTTTTTCACCTTTAAGTCGGACTTCATCTGACCATGGTTTTACAGGTTTGGCAGGCTTACGTTGTAATTCTTCAACTTCACCAAATAAATCCATGATGCCTGTTTCACGGTTGGAACGTGCTTGTTCCGCCGCTTGTACCGCTTCTGGCAATTGTGCCATTAAACTTGAGCGTTCGATGCCTAAACAGTCTAATGCACCCGCACGAATTAAGGCTTCAAGGGTTCGTTTGTTGATTTTTTTCAAATCAATACGATGACAGAAGTCAAATAAATCGCGGTATGGACCTTCTTTTTGGCGAGAATCAATCACCGATTGCATGGCTTGTTCGCCCACGCCTTTAATTGCGCCAAGTCCGTAGACAATGGTGCGTTCATCGCTGGCGTGGAAATGATACAAAGACATATTTACCGAAGGTGGTAAAACTTCCAGACCATTGTGGCGACAGTCATCAATCAGGAACACCACGTTATCGGTGTTTTGCATTTCCGACGACATTACCGCAGCCAAGAATTCGGCAGGGTAATGTGCTTTCAGCCATGCCGTCTGATAGGCAACGAGGGCATAAGCAGCCGCGTGGGATTTGTTAAAACCGTAGCCTGCGAACTTTTCCATATAGTCGAAAATATGGTTGGCTGTGGCGGCATCAATGTCTTTTTTCGCAGCA
The DNA here is from genome assembly GCF_013391485.1 of Acinetobacter sp. SwsAc5. Taxonomy (NCBI): domain Bacteria; kingdom Pseudomonadati; phylum Pseudomonadota; class Gammaproteobacteria; order Moraxellales; family Moraxellaceae; genus Acinetobacter; species Acinetobacter sp. SwsAc5. Next base: position 113,014 of record NZ_JACAXD010000002.1, on the reverse strand, counting down.
CCTTCAATAAAGATTTGGCGCTGTTTCACCATTTCTTCAGGTTTTTTCTTACCCATAGCACGACGTAGTAAGTCCGCACCACCGAGGGTATAGCCTGCACAATACTGTGCCGCCTGCATTACCTGTTCCTGATAAACCATAATGCCGTAGGTTGGTTCAAGCACACCTTCTAGCAAAGGATGCAGATACTCAAACTCGCCACCGTGCATACGGTGAATAAAGTCTGGAATGAGATCCATCGGGCCAGGACGATACAAGGACACGAAGGCAATAATTTCCTCAAATTTGCTTGGGCGTGCTTCTTTCAGCATCTTTTTCATGCCCACGGATTCAAACTGGAATACCGCTGTGGTGTTGGCATTGGCAAAGACTAAATAGGCGTCTTTATCGTCCAATGGAATATGGGCAATATCTAGCGGTGTATCGGCTTGGATGCGTTTATTGATATTTTGTACTGCATCTTCAATAACCGTCAGGTTACGTAAACCCAAGAAGTCAAATTTGACCAAACCTGCCGATTCAACATCGTCTTTATCGTATTGTGCAACACGGGCGGTTCCATCAGCATCGCACATAACCGCAGAAAAGTCGGTGATTTTGGTTGGTGCAATGACCACACCACCTGCGTGTTTGCCTGTGTTGCGGGTAATGCCTTCAAGTTTTAAAGCCATTTCCCAAATTTCTGAAGCATCGTCATAGTCTGGGTTAGATGGATTGGTCACCACATCTTTCAGCTGTGGTTCGGCTTCAATTGATTCTTCCAAACTAAGCCCTAAAGGTTTAGTTGGAATCAGTTTAGAAATACGGTCTGCCAAACCATAAGACTTGCCCAAAACCCGTGCGACATCTCGAATCGCACCTTTGGCGGCCATAGTACCGAAAGTGGCAATTTGTGATACCGCATCACGTCCATAGGTGCGTGCCACATAATCAATGACTTTATCGCGTCCTGCAATACAGAAATCGACGTCAAAGTCGGGCATGGATACACGTTCTGGGTTTAAGAAACGTTCAAAGAGTAGTTCATAACGCAATGGGTCTAAGTCGGTAATTTTTAAGCTATAAGCGACCAATGAGCCTGCGCCTGAACCACGACCTGGCCCAACAGGTACGCCATTATTTTTAGACCATTGAATAAAGTCCATGACGATGAGGAAGTAACCCGGGAAGCCCATCGAGTTAATAATATTAATTTCGTATTCAATTCGTTCATCATAAGGTTTGCGAATTTCTGCCCAGTCTTCATCGCGCTGTGTGACGGGATAGAGCACATTTAGACGTTCTTCTAAACCTTGTTTGGATAGGTGTGCGAAGTAGGTATCAATGGTGTGTCCTTCTGGAATTGGATAATCTGGAAGGAAATATTTACCCAATTGCAGCGTGACGTTACAGCGTTTGGCAATGTGATAGCTGTTTTCAATAGCACTTGGAATGTCGGAAAATAATTCCGTCATTTCTACAGCGGTTTTAAAATATTGCTCAGGACTGTAAGTTTTAGGACGACGGTTATCCCCTAAAACATAACCTTCGGCAATGCAGACTCGCGCTTCATGCGCTTCATAATCTTCACGGCGGACAAAGTGCACATCATTATGTGCCACCACACCAATATTATATTTTTTAGCTAATTTAACTGCTTCGGCAATAAAAGCATCTTCATCGGGACGATCTGTACGGGTCAGTGCCAAATAAACCCGATTACCAAATTTTTCGATCCATTCTTCCAGCAACGGTTCGGCTTTTTGCGGATTGGACGTGATCAGCATTTTGCCGACATCACTTTGAATGCCGAGTAACAGAATCAGATCATCGGCTTGTTCTAAAATCCATGCTTTATTGACGCAAGGGATATTGAGTTGCTGACCTTCAATATAGCCACGCGACACCAGTTCGGTCAGATTGCGCCAGCCGTGATTGTTCATCGACAATAAAGTCACACGATGATCGGCATCATTTAAACGCAGCACTGAACCTAAAATCGGTTTGATGCCTTGCCCCAAACATTTGCCATAAAACTTTACGGCAGCGTGCAGGTTAGAGAGATCGGTCAATGCCAAAGCAGGCATTTCTTCATTGACTGCAGCTTTAATCAAGTCAGGTACGCGTACAATCGACTCGGTAATCGAAAATTCTGTATGTATACCTAAATGAACAAAGCGCATGAATCAGTCCCTTAAAAAATCACGGGTTAGTTTAGCATGCTCTGCTCAAGACAAAACATGCTGCAAAGTTTTTCCTACGGTTTTCGATGATCTTGACCGTATATCAAAATTTCAGTTTTTTGGATGTTGATATGGCGCGAATCACGTATGCATGGAGAAGGAGTGTGGTTTTAACCCCTTACACACTCATACGAGTAGCAAGGAGTTAAATGGTGAATCTATTTCTGATGTGTAGATGAAAGATTTATCTGAGTTTAGATAACCAATCGCCTAAACTTTGCACCAATTGCACTAAAATTAATAAGACCACCACGGTTAGCATCACGACACTACTATCAAAGCGTTGATAACCATAAGAAATAGCAAGGTCACCAATGCCGCCTGCACCGACTGCGCCTGCCATAGCAGTTGCGCCAATTAAGCTAATGGTGGCTGTGGTTAGGTTCAAAATGAGTGAGCTACGTGCTTCAGGTAAAATAAATTTGAAGATAATCTGTAAGGGTGTAGCACCCATTGCCTGTGCAGATTCGACAATCCCTTCATTGACTTCAAGCAGTGAAGTTTCTACCAAACGACCAATATACGGGCCGACATAAATGGTCAGTGGAACAATGGCTGCCCAAGTTCCGATGGATGTACCCACTAACAATTTAGTCAGCGGAATCACCGCAATCAATAAAATAATAAAGGGTAGGGAGCGCAGTGCGTTTACAATCGGGTTAAGCCCGTGATAAATCACACGGTTTGGCAAAATACCTGTCGGACGAGTCACTACAAGGGTAATGCCCTGAATAAAGCCCCAGATACAACCAAACAACATGGCAAAGAACACCATGTGAAAGGTTTCTTGTAAGGCTGTAACAAACTGGTCAATAGATAAAGAGCTTTTCCAGAAAGGCGCAGTTACTGAGGTCAGCCACTGTACAATTAAATCTCTCATGCTTGTACTCCTGACTGTTCAACTTCAATACCATTGGCTTGCAGAAATTCAAGTGCTTGTTGAATGACGCTTGCATCACCGAGCAATTGTATAAACATTTGCCCAATCACAGCGCCATCAATTTCGGTCATATTGGCAAATAAAATATTCAGGCTGATATCAAACTGTTTAATGACGGCTTGAATTACGGTTTCCTGAGCTGATTTACCTAAAAACTTCAGACAATAAATGCTGTGCTGATTTTGATTTTCCAGATTATTCAAAATATTGATAGGCAATTGCTGCTGCAACACGGTTTGAATAAAGCTTTTGGTGGTCGGATGTTGCGGTTGACTAAATATTTCTAGGGTTGAACCTGTTTCAATGACTTTGCCTTGTTCCATCACCGCCACATAATCACAAACCGATTCAATCACATCCATTTCATGTGTGACCATTACAATGGTAATGCCTTGTTCGCGGTTAATTTTTTTCAGTAATTCCAGCACAGATTTGGTGGTTTGTGGATCAAGTGCTGAAGTTGCTTCATCGCAGAGTAAAATTTTAGGATGATTGGCTAGCGCACGCGCAATACCGACACGTTGTTTTTGTCCGCCTGAAAGTTCATCAGGGTAGGCGTCTTTTTTATGTTTTAAATCAATAAACTCAAGTAATTCATTTAAACGCTTTTCGCGTTCGGCTTTGTTCCAGCCTAACAGTTTCATCGGCATTTCAATATTGGCAGCCACAGTTTTGGTCTGCAATAAATTGAAGTGCTGAAAAATCATTCCAATATGGGCACGTTCTTGACGTAATTCGCGGGCATTGAGTGCAGTAAAATCTTTTTGATGAATGATGACTTGCCCAGCATTTGGACGCTCCAACAAATTGATCAAGCGGATTAACGTACTTTTACCTGCACCACTATAGCCAATAATGCCAAAAATACTGCCTGTTGGAATTTGTAGGTTAATTTGATCCAACGCACGCAGTGTTTGACCTTTGAGCTGATAGTGCTTTGAAATGTTTTTAAATTCAATCATATCGTCAAGAAATGTCCATAAATGAAAAAACAGGCAAAGTTCGCTTTGCCTGTTTTGTTTAACGCATTATATTACTATTTTGCTGCTTCAGTGAAATAGCTGACAGGTTTATTTACCGCAACTTTTGTTCCGCCAAAGTGCTGATCAATATATTGCTTCACCGCTTCGGTATGATACAACGCAGCTACTTTTTGCAAGATTGGGTCATTTTGACGATCTGCAGCAGTCGCGAGAATGTTGACATTCATTTTTGTGCTCTGGTCAATTGGCTCGTAATAAATTGAATCTTTAAGTACGTTCAAACCACCTTCCATTGCAAGAGTGTTGCCCAAAACAATTGCATCGACTTCATCTTTTACACGTACAGCCGTTGCCATTTGAATCGGTTTGATTTGAATTTGCTTCGCATTTTCTACGATGTCTGCAGGCGTGCCTTGAACATTGTCAAAACCATCTTTCAGTTTAACCAAACCAGCCGATTGAAGTAATAACAGTGCACGTGATTCATTGGCACCATCATTTGGAATAGCAATGGTTGCACCTGTTTTGAACTCATCCAACTTTTTCACTTTGCTTGAGTAAATACCCATTGGCTCTAAGTAAGTTGTCGCTACTGGTGCAATTTGATCTTTATTGTTGGCATTAAATGCCACCATATAGGCATAAGATTGGAATGCGTTAAGATCAATTTCTTTATTTGCTACCGCCGTGTTCATTGACACGTAATCGGTGAAGTTTTTCACTTCAAGTTGAATACCTGCTGCTTTGGTTTCAGGTAAGTCGGCAATAAAACGCCAAATATCTGCATCTGAACCAGTCGATGCCATAGTGACAGTGTGTAGAGCAGAAGAATCTTTTTGTGCCGCGTCAGTCGCAGGCGCTTCTTGTTTGCCACAGCCAGCCAAGCCAACTGAAAGACCAAGTACAAGACCAAGGAGCTTTTTCATGAATATATCCCGAGCAAGTTTAAGCAGTGCCTAAAGTTGCCAATGATTGAGAAGAATCAAATCAGCACGATGGATGGAATCGCATGATGATGATTTTGTATGTTTCTCAAATATGTTGTAGGTATTGTTTGAGTACTGAAAAAGTCAGCCCACAGCTCAATCAATAATTTTGAGATGGATGGGCAATTCACTTTTTCAAAAGATGCACCATCATAACAATAAAAAATAATTCTATATAGTGCTGTGTATGTTATGCATATCACTGTTTTTACAACAGAAAGCGAATAAGTCAAAATAAGTTCTTATAAATAAATATATTCTGTAAAGATTAAGGATTTGAACAAGTGTTTAAATATTTAGGTGCTTTAAAATTTATTCTGCAATCGATAGTAAAAAACGAGATATGAAATTGTCGGTATGAAATCGGCTTAGTTACAAGAATCAGAACATGGCTGTAAATACATAAAAGAAGTTATGAATGATTTTTCCAACGATAATATATCGCCCATATATAAGGCAAACAGAGTAACAATGAACCTATCCCTATAAAAACATAAGCCAAATATATTAATCCTGCAAAAATAAAAAGTATTTGCAATGTAAACTCAACGAATATTGAAATTAAAAATTCTTTGAAGCTTTTTATTTTTTGCATGTTTATTGATCTAAAGTATTTTATAAACGTAGATCATCACAATGTACATGGGTTACAACCTGATAAACAAAAAGCTCGTACAGTGACGAGCTTTTTTATGGACTTAAATTTTTAGGCTAAACTAAAAATTTTAAGCATTTTCACGAGCAATGGCACGATAGCCAATATCTTTACGATATTGCACACCATCAAAGGTAACTTTTTCGCACAGTTCAAGGGCTTTAGCTTGCGCTTCGCCAATGGTATTACCGAGCGCAGTTACACACAGTACACGACCACCATTGGTCACAATCTCACCATCGGCATTGCTTGCTGTACCTGCGTGGAATACTTTCGCATCTGCCATTTGTGTTTCTAAACCAGAAATCACATCACCTTTGCCTGAAGTTTCAGGGTAACCCGCAGTCGCCAATACAATCCCGACAGTTTTGCGTTCATCCCAGTCTGCTTCGGCAGGTAAGTTGCCAGCAATACCTGCTTCAACCAAATCTACCAAAGATGACTTTAAGCGCATCATAATTGGTTGTGTTTCTGGGTCACCAAAACGGCAGTTAAACTCGATCACTTTTGGTTGACCTTTGTCGTCAATCATTAAGCCTGCGTATAAGAAACCTGTATAAACATGACCGTCTTTTTTCATACCTTCAACAGTAGGACGCATCACTTCATTCATGGTTTTTTCAAATACGTCTGCAGTCACGACAGGGGCAGGAGAGTATGCACCCATACCACCAGTATTTGGACCTTGGTCGCCTTCAAAAATACGCTTGTGGTCTTGTGAAGTTGCCATAGGAAGGATGTTGTCGCCATCAATCATACAAATGAAAGAAGCTTCTTCACCTGCAAGGAATTCTTCAATGACTACACGTGAACCTGCATCACCAAATTTGTTGCCTGCTAGCATGTCATCAATTGCATCAAATGCTTCTTGATTGGTCATCGCCACGATCACGCCTTTACCTGCAGCAAGACCGTCCGCCTTGATCACGATTGGAGCACCATTTTTTTCAACAAATGCTTTTGCCGCATCAACTTCGGTGAATACGTCATAGAATGCAGTTGGAATGTTGTGACGATTTAAAAAGTGCTTGGCAAAGGCTTTAGAACCTTCAAGCTGTGCAGCAAACTGGGTTGGGCCCCAAATTTTTAAACCCGCTTCACGGCAGGCATCTACTACACCATTGACCAGTGGTGCTTCAGGGCCAACAATGATTAAATCAACAGCATTATTTTTGGCAAAGTCGATGATTGCAGGGTTATTTTGAATATCTAACGCTACATTCTCGCATTTGTTTTCTGTTGCCGTACCTGCATTACCCGGTGCAACGAAGACTTTAGCGACTTTGTCATCTTGTGCGATTTTCCATGCCAACGCATGTTCACGACCGCCGCTACCTAAAACTAAAATATTCATCTAAAAATCCCTCAAAGAATAAAATCCCCCTAGCGAAGCTATGCTTTTCACCCTTGAAAAGGAAGGAGATTGTGCATAAAAACACAGTTCCCTTACGTGAAAAGTCCCCCTTTTATAAAAAAGGGGGATTTCGGAGGATTATTAAATACGACTTCTAATTAATGAGTTTAATTAGTGACGGAAATGACGCATGCCAGTGAAGACCATTGCAATACCAGCTTCATCTGCTGCTGCAATCGTTTCTTCATCACGCATAGAACCACCCGGTTGAATAATGCATTTGATACCAGCTTTAGCTGCGTTATCAATACCATCACGGAATGGGAAGAATGCGTCAGATGCCATTACTGCACCTTCAACCACTAAACCTGCATGTTCTGCTTTAATGGCAGCAATACGAGCAGAGTTTACACGGCTCATTTGACCTGCGCCAACACCAATGGTCTGACGGTTTTTCGCATAAACAATTGCGTTCGATTTTACGTATTTCGCAACTTTCCAAGCAAAGATCATATCGTCAATTTCTTGTTCAGTTGGTGCACGTTTGGTCACAACTTTTAAGTCATCTTTCGTGATCATGCCCAAGTCTTGGTCTTGAACCAATAAACCGCCGTTGACACGTTTGTAATCCATTTGTGGAGCGCGTGCATCAATCGCAGGAAGCTCACCACATACCAATACACGTACGTTTTTCTTCGCGCCAGTCACTTCAAGTACGCCATCTGCAATGCTAGGCGCAATGATTACTTCAACGAATTGACGGTCTACAATCGCTTGTGCAGTGGCAACGTCTAACTCACGGTTAAACGCAATGATGCCACCAAATGCAGATTCAGGGTCAGTTGCATAAGCAAGGTCATAAGCCGCTTGAATACCGTCTAAAGATACAGCAACACCACATGGGTTCGCGTGTTTTACGATCACACAAGCAGGTTTTGCAAATGATTTCACACATTCAAGTGCGGCATCAGTATCTGCAATGTTGTTATAAGATAATTCTTTACCTTGAAGCTGTTTCGCTGTAGAAACAGAAGCTTCAGTTGCAGCAGGGTCTACATAGAACGCTGCAGATTGATGCGGGTTTTCGCCGTAACGTAAATCTTGCGCTTTGTTCAATTGTGTATTGAATGTACGTGAAAATTGGTCAGCAGTACCTTCTTCTTTACCTACACGTGCACCTAAGTAAGAGGCGATCATGCCGTCATATTGTGCAGTGTGTTCAAATGCTTTCACTGCCAAATCAAAACGAGTTTCGTAAGACAAAGCACCGTTGCTTTTCATTTCTGCAATAACAGTCGCATAGTCAGAAGCATTTACTACAATACCTACAGAAGCATGGTTTTTCGCTGCAGCGCGAACCATAGTAGGGCCACCAATGTCGATGTTCTCAATCGCATCTGCAAGTGAACAATTTGGTTTTGCAACAGTCGCAGCAAATGGATAAAGGTTAACAACAACCAAGTCGATGGCATCAATATTGTGTTCTGCCATGACTGCTTCGTCTAGACCACGACGAGCCAAGATACCGCCATGAATTTTTGGGTGTAACGTTTTTACACGACCATCCATCATTTCAGGGAAACCAGTATGCTCTGATACTTCTACGACAGCAATATTGTTGTCTTTAAGCAACTTATAAGTACCGCCAGTAGATAAAATTTCTACCCCAAGAGCAGCAAGGTCTTGTGCAAATTCAACAATACCTGTTTTGTCAGAAACAGAGATTAAAGCGCGTTTAATAGTCATGATCTTCGTCACAGTTTTCAATTACAGATTAAAACAAACTAGCAAAATGCAGGTAAAAAAAATGCCTGCGGAGGTCGCAAGCATTTTATCACTTATTCACTCATTAAACCGTGAGCTTTTAACTTTTTACGTAAAGTACCACGGTTTAGTCCAAGAATTTCAGCAGCGCGTGTTTGGTTACCGCGAGTGTATTCAAGAACAACAGATAAAAGAGGTTTCTCCATTTCTGCTAACACCATGTCATACACTTGTGAAGGTTGTTCACCTTGTAGTTGTGCAAAATAATGGCGAACTGCGCGATCTACGTGAATACGTAAAGCAACATCAGATTGTGCAGTAAAAATAGGAGATTTGCTATTCATGCGAATTAATCCGAAAATCAGATATCACTGGGATAAAGTGATATATCAATGTGGTCTATAAATTAAATGAACTCCGTTTTAGATCCTAAAACGGGAAGTTCTAAAACTGGAACATTTAGCTTGCCACAACTCTAGGCATTGGTCGAAATTTAAGCGTAACAATACATTAATAATTGTTACAGACCAAAATCAAAACAAAAAATCTACTCTGTACGCGATATATAAAAATAAAGCGCATTAGACAGATCTATATTTGTTGTGAATCTTGCGAGGAGTTTGCAGCACAAAGCTTTCGTGGCGCGTATGATACCATTGTATGAGAAAAAGTGAGCAAGAAAACTGCAATTTTTTTAATTTTTTTCGCTATTTTTTCACTATTTTTTTGTGAATTAAGGCTTGATAATTTCTAAAGTATAGGCATCGAAGTCGTTTCGTGATATTGGAACTAAAATGTCAAACTTAAATGGACTGTTTTTAGGAATACGTTGAATGCTCGAAAGACTTTCGACCAAATACTCCTGTGGGGAATAGATGTAAGTCGATAATGTTTGTTGTTTTTCTTTTAAAGTGACTTTGATATTAGGCAAAGCCAAGCTTTTATCATAGTAATTGATCAGCTCACCCGTAAATTGTGTATTCATACGATCTACACGTTTAACCTTCACGCGATTTGCTGAAATTAAGCTATAGCGTTCTTCTAAACTGCTACAGTTAAAAAATTGACAGACTTGGGTAAACACAGAATTCAGTGCAGGGCTGCTGTTTAAAAACTTTGGGTTAAACCACAAAATTTGGAAGATCAACAAGCCAATCAATAAAAGATTAATAATTCCCCAAAGTAAGTAGTAACCATTGCCATGCTTTTTTTCACTTTCAAGATCAGGCGCAGACAACTTCATGGCAGGAATGTTGCCAATCGGTTCAGTACTGAAATAATTGAGGTTATTCAGATAGGTTTTCAGATCAATATTGGAATGTTCAACTTTACGCTGAAAAATATCTAAAATATGTTGCGGTTGCGCAAGTTCAGCAGTTGCCTGCATAAAACTGCGGTTTTGAATGTGATGTAATTGTGATGTGACTGAGTTTTTATTTTGAGGAAAGGCAAATACCAAATGCGAAAGAGCATTAAAGGTATTGTCGCATTTAGGACAACAAACCATCCCTTGCGCAACGGTCAGCTGCGCAACGGATACTTTATAAACAGTTTGGCATTCAGGGCACTTGGTTTGCTTGTCACTCATAACTCAAAAATTACAGTTAGTGGGGATGGCGTTTCCCAGAAATTCGACACCAGTTTTCTTCACGTTTTTCGACTTGTACTATATCAAAAAATTCAGAATAAACACTAGAAACTTCAGCAACTTGCTCTTCAATTACACCTGCAAGTGCGAACTCGCCCTCAGATTTAATTAAAGTTGCAAACTCTGGCGCAAGCATCATCAATGGGCCTGCCAAAATATTGGCAACTAAAATGTCTGCTTTTTCATTACCGATGGTTTCATTGAACTCTTCTGGAAGTCCCACATATAAGTTTTTAAGTACACCGTTGAGTTCTGCATTTTGTTTGGTCGCTAAAACTGCTTGCGGGTCAATATCAGTCGCATAGACTTTTTTTGCACCGAGCAACAAAGCCGCTACTCCTAAAATACCTGAACCACAACCGTAGTCGATCACGACTTTATCTTTTACATTGGTTTTACCTAACCATTGCAGGCACAGGAACGTACTGGCATGGTTACCTGTACCAAAAGCCAAACCTGGGTCAAGTTTAATATTGACTGCATCTGCCTCAGGTGGTTCTAACCATTCAGGTACAATCCAGAATTTCTCTGCAATCTGGATTGGCTCGTAGTAATCCATCCATGAGCGTTCCCAAACCTGATCTTCCAAAAATTCACTGCGTAAAGGGGCATCTGGCATTTGCGCACGAATAAAGGTTTCTAAGGCTGCAACATCAATTTCTTCACCTTCGTCTTGTGCATAAATGCCTGTCACAATGACTTTGTTCCAAAGTGGTGTTTCACCTGGTAGTGGCTCAAGTAAGTCCTGATTTTCCGCATCATCTAAGGTTACGCTGACTGCGCCCAATGAACTGAGCAGGGTTTCAGTAAAATCGACTTGCGCTTGATCAACAGTAATATGTATTTGTAACCACTTCACGGAGATAACCTAAAATTTAATGCGTAAGCGCTATTGTAACTGAACTGCTGCAGGCGCTGTTATTTTTTATTAGGATTGCGAAAGGGAAAACTCTATACGATTGGAAGTTTCAAATTCGCTTTATGCTTATAGTCGAATAATGTGACAAAAATATAACTCTAAAAAATATAAGTTAAGAATTTGTTTGAACCATCATCGCTCAATCATCCCCAAAACAGTCAAATTGCTGGATTGGGGATGATTGAGAGACTTGTTTAGGATGCAGATTGCTCCGATGCAGGTGTCGGCACAAATTTATTTAGTAATGTGCCTAAAATTGCGGCAAAAATATACATGAAAATAGAATAAACCGCAGCAGGCATGGCAATGGTTGAGCTTGCCATAACGGTTAGGGCGATGGTCATTGCAAGGGTACTGTTGTGAATGCCAATTTCAAAGGCGCAGGCACGGGCTTGTTGGCTGTTCACACCAAAGAAACGCGGGACAAAATAACCAATCAATAAACTGCAGGCACAGAACAGAGCAGTGGCAAGTCCTACATCTGCCAAATAAAGCATGATGTTATTTCGCTCTTTGGCAATCGCGCCAATAATAATCACTATCAGAAAAACCACAGCAAAAATACGCACAGGTTTGTTTAAACGGTCTGCCGTTTGCGGGCTAAAATGGCGTACCAACATCCCCAAAGTGACAGGGATAATAATAATTAAAAACACCTGTAATACTTTGGCAAACTGTAAGCCGACTTGTTGCCCATCCTGCGTAAAATGTTGAATGGCAAAGTTGACAATCAGGGGCAAGGTAAATGCTGCAATCACGGAATTCACGGCAGTGAGGGTGATGTTTAGGGCAATATCACCTTTATATAAGTAGCTAAATAAGTTGGCTGTTGGCCCACCTGGAGATGCTGCTAGTAGCATGAGTCCGACTGCAAGCAGTGGTGGTAAATTCAGCAGTTTACAAATAAAGAATGCAATTGCTGTCAGGACGACCAATTGACAAAATAAAGCAATAAACACTGCTTTGGGGTGTTTGCTCACCCGTTTAAAGTCGTTAGGAGTGAGTTCTAAGCCAAGTCCAGCCATGACCACGGCCAAAGCCAGCGGCAAAAATATTGTGATTAATCCTGAATCCATAAACACTCCTTTGTTTTTACATCTATAATGATCTATTTAATATCTAACTATTTGTTTAATCTGTGGTTAATTGAATATTGCTCACATCTTAAATTGTATTTTTATTGTGGTTTAAACTCTGCTCCTGTTTGTTTTGAAGGGCAAGTTTGGCCGATTGTCTAGCTAACATACTCCCTAAAATAAAGCTGAACATATACATAAAAATGGTGTAAATCGCAGAAGGAATGGCAATTTCAGTGCTTTGCAAAACCGATAGCGCAACGGTTAAAGAAACAGCAGTGTTATGAATGCCAATTTCAAAACAACAAGAGCGTGCTTGTTGATCAGGCACACCCGCCAAATACGGCACAAGATAACCAATAAGTAAACTTAAAAAGCAAAAAAGCGCTGTGGCGATACCAATCGCACTGAAATAGTCAAAGACATTGGCGCGTTCGCGGAAAAGCGCATAAAAGAATAAAGCGAAAATGAAATAAATGGACATCAAACGCATAGGTTTGCCCAACTGTAATGCAATTTGTGGCATTGCATTACGCACCGCCATTCCTACACAAACAGGCACAATAATCAGTAAAAAAACCTGTGCCATTTTTTCAATTGGCATGCCAATTTGTTGTTGATCGGTCATAAAATACAGAAAAGACAAATTAACAATAAAAGGCAGCGTAAAGGTCGCCATCACAGAGTTCATTGCGGTTAGGGTAATATTTAGGGCAACGTCACCTTTATAAACATAGCTAAATAAGTTAGCAGTAGGCCCCCCTGGTGAGGCAGCAAGCAGCATTAAGCCAATTGCCAAGAGCGGTGGCAATTCTAAAAATAAACAAATTGAAAATGCTAAAACAGGCAAAATGACCAATTGTGAAAAAAGCGTTAAAAAAATGACTTTAGGAAATTGATTGACCCGAATAAAGTCTTTAGGCGTGAGTTGTAAGCCTAAGCCCATCATCATCACAGCTAAGGTCAGTGGTAGAAAAAAGGTAAAAAAGCCTGAATCCATAGCACATCCTTTATTTTTTTCTTATGGGTATAATTTTCCCTCTCTTTGCAGTGTAATTGTTTTTTGAGCTTGTGCAATAAACAAAGCAGTCACTTCTTATAAATGACTGCTTTGGTGTTATTTTCATGCTTTCAGTTTGAATGAATACCCGATCTGTTCATGAAAATATAGATTAACTGATTGATCACATTGCAGCAGGGCGTGGTGGCGTAAAGCCTAAGGCACATTTGCCTTTTAACTCAGTACCATTGACTGTAATGACGGTACTTTGCGCATCTGCCATACAAGAACGGTATAATTCAGGCTCATTGCCTTGTAATTGCACTGCTTTAGATGAACTAAAGAATTGTGGTTCACAGGTACCATTCCAGATAATCCCACGATAAGCAAAGCTTACAGGTGCGCCCTGAGTTTTACCTTTACAGACTTGCTGGAATTTTTGCGCGTTATAGACGGTTTCTACTTTATCATTTGCCTGCACTGCAAATGGACTGAAAAATAAGCCACAAAGCATAGAGGACAGCAAAATTTTCTTATTCATGATGTTTCCCTTTGTTTCTCATATCTGTGCTATTAGGATAAAAAATAGACAAATTAAAACAACGGTGATCTGGTTAATTTTTAGGTCTAAATGTTTTTATGTACAGTAAAAATGCAAATTTGGATTACAAAATATTAATTTTGTAGCGCGGTTAAGCCAATAAAATCGACTGAATCTGTCAACTTATGCCACAAGTTTTGCTATAATATTCCGTCTTTATTTTTTATCTCTCATTGACCATTATGCACTATCCTAAAGTTTACGATGTCATTGTTATTGGTGGCGGTCACGCAGGCACCGAAGCGGCGCTTGCAGCAGCACGTATGGGTCGTCAAACCTTACTCTTAACTCATAACATTGAGACTTTAGGGCAGATGAGCTGTAACCCTGCAATTGGCGGGATTGGTAAGTCGCATTTGGTACGTGAGATTGATGCCTTAGGCGGCGCAATGGCATTGGCTGCCGATAAAAGCGGGATTCAATTCCGTATTTTAAACTCGCGTAAAGGTGCTGCTGTTCGTGCAACACGTGCGCAGGCAGACCGAGTTCGCTTTAAAGCTGCGATTCGCGCCACTTTAGAAAACCAAGCCAATTTAGATATTTTCCAACAAGCAGCCGATGACCTGATTGTAGAAGGCGATACTGTAAAAGGTGTAGTCACTCAAATGGGGATTCGTTTTGATGCGAAAACCGTGGTATTGACCACAGGTACATTCTTGGGTGGTGTGATTCACATCGGTTTAGAAAAATCGAGCGGTGGTCGTGCAGGCGATCCTCCATCAATTGCTTTGGCGGCACGTTTACGTGAATTAAATTTGCCTGTTGGGCGTTTAAAAACAGGTACGCCACCACGTATTGATGCACGCTCAGTCGATTTTTCGGTCATGATTCCGCAGCCAGGTGATTTCCCATCACCAACCATGTCATTCATGGGTGATGTGTCGATGCACCCTGAACAAGTGAACTGCTATATCACCCATACCAATGAACGTACTCACGAAATTATTCGTGGTGGTTTAGATCGTTCACCGATGTATACAGGTGTGATTGAAGGTGTTGGCCCACGTTACTGCCCATCGATTGAAGATAAAATTCACCGTTTTTCTGATAAAGACTCGCATCAGGTATTTTTGGAGCCTGAAGGTTTAGATACACATGAATTGTATCCAAACGGGATTTCAACCTCTTTACCGTTTGATGTGCAGTTCGAGTTAGTTCGTTCAATTCGTGGTATGGAAAATGCGCATATTTTGCGTCCAGGTTATGCGATTGAATATGATTACTTCAATCCACAAGCCTTGAAATTCACTTTGGAAACCAAAGCCATTAATAACTTGTATTTTGCAGGTCAAATTAATGGTACGACTGGCTATGAAGAAGCGGGTGCGCAAGGTGTGTTAGCTGGTTTGAATGCGGCACGTCGCGCTTGGGATCAGGAACAATGGACACCAAAACGTGACGAAGCTTATATTGGTGTATTGGTTGATGATTTGATCACGCTAGGTACCAAAGAACCGTACCGCATGTTTACCTCACGTGCGGAATACCGTTTGATGTTGCGTGAAGATAATGCCGATCAGCGTTTGACGCCAATTGGTCGTGAGCTTGGTTTGGTGGATGACACTCGTTGGGCAGCTTACTGTGAAAAAATGGAAGCAGTAGAACGTGAAACAGGGCGTTTACAACATTTGTGGGCTGCACCAAACAACCCAATGGGTAAAAAATTTGTTGAAATGACAGGTGCAGATTTATCCAAAGAATGTTCTGCGATTGATCTGTTAAAACGTCCAAATATCAGTTTTGCGCAAATCGCAGAATTAACGGGTTCAGACGTTTCTGCACAAGTGGGCGATCAAATTGAAATTGCAGTGAAATATGCTGGTTATATTAACCGTCAGCATGAAGATGTCGCACAGTTAAAACGCTTGGAAGAAACTAAAATCCCTGCCGATTTTGATTATGATGCAGTGTCAGGTTTATCGCGTGAAATCACGCTAAAATTGAAGCATGTTTTGCCTGAAACTTTGGCACAAGCCAGTCGTATTCCAGGTGTAACACCTGCCGCAGTTCAATTGGTGATGATCACCATTCGTAAAAATGCACAGTCACGTAAATCTGCTTAAGGTTTGATGGATTGATGAAGAAGCCCACAATTTAAATTGCGGGCTTTTTTATGCGCCAAAGTAAATCAGATGCTAAGCAAAGAAGAAGTTGCGTATAAGAATAAATCTGATTTCGACTGCATATCTTATGATTTCACAGCTAGATCAGGAGCATTTAAAGTGACACTTATCAACATAGATAGGAGCAAAATATGACTTTAAAAAGCATTCGTTATAGTACAGCTGAACTGGCATGCCCACGCTGAACGATGCCGAGTCAATTTTAATTTTAACTTCAATCAGCAATCACAATAATTTGATTTAAAAGAGAACGATAATGCTATCGCCCCAATATATTTGGGGCTTTTTTATTCCTGAGTTTGATGCACCGCATTGGCAACTTCTACAGGTTCAATCTGAATTAGCTTTTTACCAAAACTACGCAACCACCAAACCAATTGTGAGGTAAACGGCACAGTGGCAGTCACCAACACATTACCATTTTCCAGTGTTTCCATAGTTTGATCTTTGCTTAATTGGCTTTCATCGAAGTATATGGCATCAGCTTTTTGCATGGTAAGTTTGAGCTGAATATTTTCAGTAGCTTTACTGAAATCGACTCTAAAACCTAATTCGCCAGATTCAATATAGGCATCAATATCAAAATTAACAGGATGCAAGGCGCGTGAATCTAAAACTTTGGCTGCTTTAAAACGATGCAGGGCAAAGGTTTGAATGTCGGTTTTGTCAAATCGAGTACAGATTAAATAAATCACCGCACCTTTTTGCACCAAAGCCAAAGGATTCAGCACATAAGTTTTTTCTTCGCCTGAATTGCTGCGTGATTGATAAATACATTCTAGTTGTTTGTCTTGGAGCAAGCCTTCATATATCGCCTGTTGTGCATTGCGGTCTACGACTGGTGGAATTAAAGGTTGTGTTGCAGGCACAATTCGCACACGATTAATCCATTGGCGGACATTGTTTTGGGTCGATAGACTGCGTCGTGCCAAATCAAACCATGGGTTCATTTCTTCAATCAAACTTGGCGGCAGCAGATGTTTTAAATGTTCCTCGACCATCATAAACGTTACCGCTTGAGAGCTGGTCATGTGCGGTAAACTTTGAATCGGTGCATCTGAACGCCAGCGCCAACCTTGTGGTACGGTACCATTACTTTCAATTGGAAAGCGCTGAGAAATTTGATTTAAGTCACGTTGAATCGTACGCAAACTAATGTCGATACCTTCACGTTGCAGGACATCGTGTAATTCACGTGTGCCCATCCATTTACCTGTAGAAAGGCGCGATAAAATTTGCCATTGGCGATATAAACTATTCGATGTTTCTTTTTCTTGTATAGACATATTCAATATTTACTAGGTCAATTCATACGGATGAAAACTTGTTCTTCCACACAATAAGAAAACTCGGAATGATTAGCAAGTTTTTTACTGAAAAAGGGCAAAATATAACCGCAGATTTTGCAGTAAATATCACAAAATTTGGACGGGCAAAGTTAATCAAATAATAGAAGTGAATCAGAAACTATGACCTCAAGCCATACTTGGATCAATTAGAAAAGCAAGATTGAATAGTTGTGTTTAAGTGAAAACCCGTCATTGTTTTGTATGGTAGATACAGGTTTATGTAAATAAAAGCGGTCTGAGTGGATGAGTGCTGTAGGTTAATTGGGCAAGGCGATTGAGGTGCTTTATCGCGATGAATTATCAACAGACCTTAGAGTTAGGAGGATGAAACAACCGTGAATTTATCTAGCAGCGATGCGCGAGAAATTTTTTGGTTAGCCCGATATTTAACCCGTATTCAATATGTATGTCAGCAATTTCCATTTAAACAAAATGATGCTGCTTTGACTTATGCACATGCCTTTTGTTTGCCTGCATTTGATGCAGCTTCTTTAAATGAATTGATTTTAAACGAAGAACAGCCTGCTTCATTTGCGATGCAGTTTGAGCAAACACGGACAAAAATTCAAAACTTGGCACAGGTGTTTTCTAAAGCTACTTATGTTGAATTACAGCAATGTATTCAAAATGCGTGCGATAACGCGAGTTATATTTGTGATGTGGTACAAGACTGCGAAGCACTATTAGATGCAGAACCACAGCAGATATATTTATTTTTCCAATTGGGGCAAAAAATTGAACAATTAGACCGACAAATTCGGTTAAAACAATCGACTGAAAAGACTTTGTCGCAATTGGAAATGATTGTGCAATGCCTAAAAGATTTAGGTTGGACGTCGTTTGTAGACGCATGGCAACAGCTGAAACAGCAACCCGATACCATGCATTTTTATCACTTTAGTGATCATATTCAGCACTTACTTTCGGTGGATTAAGCAGAACTTGTCATGTCAAATTAATCGACAACAATATTATTTTAAGCTCTGTGTAGTTAAAAAAATAGTGGAAGCCGAAGCTCCCATTATGTCTTAACTTATTACTGGCTTTGAACAGCTATCAAATTCAATAGCTTTGACTCGTGCAGTACTTTCGGCTCGGTTACTTAGTCGCGTTCAACCGCAAGTGCAACACCCATACCACCGCCGACGCAAAGCGTTGCGATGCCTTTTTTTGCATCACGGCGTTGCATTTCGTGTAGTAACGTCACAAGGATACGGCAACCAGAAGCACCAATCGGGTGACCGAGGGCAATTGCACCGCCATTCACGTTTACTTTATCTAAGTCTAAGCCTAGTTCTTTGGCAACGCCTAAAGCCTGAGCGGCAAAGGCTTCGTTAGCTTCAATCAAATCAACTTGATCTAAGCTCCAGCCTGCTTTATTCAGGGTTTTCTTTACCGCTTCAACAGGGCCAAGACCCATAATTTCAGGCTCAATACCCGACATTGCATAGGCTTTAATACGTGCTAAAGGTTGTAGATCTAAGGCTGCAGCTTTGTCTGCACTCATCATCAACACTGCTGCTGCACCATCGTTAATACCAGAAGCATTGCCTGCGGTTACGCTGCCATCTTTTTTGAACGCAGGGCGTAATTTATTCAGGCTTTCAAGGGTAGTATTGGCTTTGATGTATTCATCTTCAGCAAATACAATTGGGTCGCCTTTACGCTGTGGAATGCTTACAGCCGCAATTTCATCTTTAAATTTACCAGCCGCTTGTGCTGCAGCCGCGCGTTGTTGTGAAGTCAGTGCCAATTGGTCTTGTTCTTCACGGTTTAAACCAAGTTTTTCTACAATATTTTCTGCAGTAATACCCATGTGATATTGGTTATAGGCATCGGTTAAACCATCAGCCACCATGCTGTCGATCAACTGGGCATTCCCCATTTTTTGACAGTTTCGCAATTGCATATAGTGTGCGCTTTGTGACATTGATTCTTGACCACCAGCAACCACAATTTCTGCTTCATCACACTGAATCGCTTGTGCAGCCAAATGTACGGCACGTAAACCTGAACCACACACCACGTTAAGCGTTGATGCAGGTACTTGCACAGGAATACCTGCAGCAATTGCGGCTTGGCGTGCAGGGTTTTGTCCTACACCTGTAGTGAGTACGTTGCCCATAATCACCTGATCGACTTGTTCAGGCTGTACTTTGGCACTGTCTAATACCGCACGAATTGCTGTTTGCCCCAATTGTGGTGCAGATAAAGAAGCGAGGCTACCTAAAAAGCTACCAATTGCAGTACGTTTTGCAGCAACAATGACAACATCTTTCATTTTATATCCTTAAATCTTATGTTCACGTTTCTGTGGATGCACATGATATATAGCATGTGCATTACTGATGTTATATGACTGATTAAAATAAATTTACCAAAACATAGCGACCTGGTGCTGCTTCTATCATTGGATATTGCGCATTACCTAAGGCGCGGGCAGGGACTTGTTCGCCTGTATACGGTGTGACCCAAGCCTGCCAGCGTAGCCACCAAGATTCAGGATGATACTCTGCACCATCAAGCCATTGCTTGGTATTTTCAAACTTGGCAGTATTGGTATAGCAACCGTATTTATTACGACTTGGCGGATTCACAATGCCTGCCACGTGTCCAGATTCACCAAGTACCAGTGTAGATTCACTACCTAAGTAATCTGCACCACGGAAGCAGGTATCCCAAAGCGCGATATGATCTTCCTGCGTAGCAATAAAGAAGCTTGGAGTTTTGACACGAGAAAGGTTGAGTCCAACACCGTTCACTTTTACTGCATTTGGTGAAATCAATTCATTATTCAAATACAAATTACGCAATAAGAAATTATGAATTTTGGCAGGAATATTGGTGCCGTCGCTGTTCCAATACAAAATATCGAAATCTGAAGGCTCTTTGCCTTTTAAATAGTTCTCGATGTAGTAGTTCCAGTACAGGGTATTTTCACGTAACAAACTGAACGTGACTGCCAACTGGCGACCATCAAAATAACCCAATTGATTATTTAAGGTTTCTAAACCACTAATCACAGGTTCATTAATAAATACGCCTAAGCTGCCTGGGTTTTCAAAGTCGATAATGGTTGCCATATACGTGGCAGATTTCACATGACTTTTCAGGCGTTTTGCCAGGTAATAAGCCTGCGTTGCAGCAAGTAAAGTACCACCAATACAATAGCCGATACAGTTGGCTTCTTTTTCGCCTGTAATTTCTTCAATAACACGCAAAGCTTCAACTGCACCTGCGGTAATCAGATCTGCGAAAGTGAGTTCTTTTTGTTCGGCATTTGGGTTACGCCAAGACATTAAAAAGACCGTATGACCTTGCTGACGTAACCAGTTCACCAATGAGTTTTGTTCGCGTAAATCCAGCACATAATATTTATTAATAAATGGCGGCACGATTAGAATCGGGGTTTGATATACATTTTCCGTGGTTGCTTCATATTGCAACAACTGGAAAATTTCATTTTCAAATACTACAGCACCTGGCGTGTAGGCTAAATCTTTACCCAAGCTAAAAGAGTCACTATTGACCATGCGAATAGATAAATATTTTCCGCTATTGACCACATCATCATGGAAAATTTGCATGCCACGGACAAGGTTTTCACCTTGTTCGGTAATGGTTTGCTGAATCACTTCAGGGTTAGTCCAAAGAAAATTGCTTGGTGATAAAGCATTAATCATTTGGCGGGTAAAAAAGTGAAGGCGGTAACGCACTTTGTCTGGAATGCCTTCTACGACATCCACCATATTTTGTACCAGTTGGCTAAACAACAAATATGACTGCGATAACAGGTCAAAATTGGGTTGTTCTTGCCATAATGGGCTGTTAAAACGACGATCACCACTTTCAGGTTGAATGAATGGTTCGATGTCTTTTGCCACACTGCGCATCATCACATTTTGGTAGATTTGCATTTGACCTTGCCACCAGCTCCATTGCATTTCCATCAAGCGTGCTGGATTTTTAGACAAAGCTTCAAAGAACATCGACATATCTTCTTTGTTGAGCTGTGTTAAGGCGTCATTAATAGGGCTTTGCCCATAATAAAATTCTTGTAGTTTTTTCCAGATATCATCGTGGCTAGAGAAAAATTGTAATATATTTTCTTTGAATTGAAATGAGTTCTGTTTCATTTCATCGCTCCATGGCACATGGCTTTTAGCAATCAAATTGAGTGCAAGGCTGAAACTAAAACGGGGAAATTTTCACACTTCCCCGTAACATTCGTCCTGATAACGCATGGTTTTCAGAGCAGTGTTTATTTGTTATTTGGCATTGAATCGCTGACTAACTTTTCAAATTCAGCTTTGAATTCTGAAGTCAGTGTTGCTAATTTTTTGCCATCTTCAATCATTTGCTGACTGAGTTTGTTCATGGTTTCTAATTGCTTCGTGGTGCAGTTCACCATGCTTTGCATGTCTTTCACTTCGCTATTGGCAAACATTTGTGCTAAACCAATGTTGGCATAGTTGCGTGCTGCTTCTAATTGTAAGTTGGTTAAGTCAGCAAAATTTTTTGCAACTAAACTGTTGAATTTGGTGTACGGTTCAAACATGTTTTTGTATTGAGCATTCATGTTTGAAAATAAGTCGCCGTATAGCATGGGTGTCACTCCAGTAAATAAACTTGTAGATTCAAATGAGGTGTTACACGCTTAGTGCATGTATAAGCCGCCGTTGATTGATAAGGTTTCGCCTGTTACGTATGCAGCATGATCACTCACTAAATACATAACTGCTGCCGCAATTTCGGTAGGGGCGGCAAGACGTTGCAGAGGAATTTGTGCTTCAATGCTTTTAATTACTTCTTCGCGCATCGCTGTGACCATCGGGGTTGCGGTATAACCTGGTGCAACGACGTTCACGCAGATATTTGAACGTGCGCCTTCTTGCGCCAAAGCTTTGCTAAAGCCGATGATGCCTGCCTTAGTTGCAGAGTAGTTGGCTTGACCAAATTGACCTTTTAAACCGTTCACCGAACTAATGTTCACAATCCGACCAGATTTTTGTTCTAACATTTTGTTAAATACAGGCTGAGTCACTGTAAAAAGTGTTTTTAAATTGGTATCAATCACTTCAGACCATTGTGCATAGCTCATTTTTTTGAAAGTTGCATCGCGGGTAATACCTGCATTGTTGACCAACACATCTACACGACCTTCAGCATCAATCGCTTCTTGAATGGCTGCTGTAGCCGCTTCATGCTCATTTAAGTTGGTTAAAACAAAGCGCACATCGCTTTCTGTAAAGCCTTTGCTTTCAAGCCATTGTTTTTCGCGATCTTCTTCTCTTGGTACAACCGTTGCAATAATTTTATAGCCTGCTGTAACCAGTTGACGGCAAATCTCACTGCCAATACCACCTAATGCACCCGTCACTAAAGCTACTTTTTGTTCAGACATATTCTTTTCCTAAGCAGAATAAGGTTATAAAAATTAAGGAGTTTTTCCTCTTTATTCTTGTTTAGAAATTAAGCGTTTTATATTTCAAAGAGGCTACAGTTTGATGATGCTTTGAAGTCAAAAGTAAACAAATATTGGTAATAGATTATTTTCTTATCATGTGGATGCTTTTATAAATGGCTTAAATAGTCGTGAAGTCATTGATTCATCGTAGCGCGCAGCACAAACTTCTGAGAACTGGTGAAATGTGATTAATCCATGAATTTGAAGCGATGTGGCAGTTTAAAGACAGTGCGCGAGCATATTGTTTTTTCTTGAGATTTTGAGTGTGATTTTCAGCTAAATATTTGGATGACTGTAAAGCGCTAAATGCAAATGTGGGTGACCACAAATTTTTATCAATATGAATGGAAATAAAGTGAATTTAAGAAAATAAAAAGCGAAAAGAAAAATATAAGAAAGAAAAAGAGAATGGCTTAGACGATTGCATGCAGCAAAACTGCTACATGCAACAGATCGAAAAAAGAAAGTTAAATGCTGGTTGCCTTGCGCTGTGGGCGAGGGCTTAAACGACACAACAACTCATAGCCAATCGTACCATTGGCTGTGGCAACATCATCCACCAAACGGTGTTTGCCCCATAGTTCAACTTGTGTGCCTAATTCAACGTCTAAACCTGTGACATCAATGGCAATCATATCCATAGACACACGACCAAGCACAGGCGTTAATTTTGCACCAATCGCAACAAAATTTGGCTGAACAAATGTACGTGGATAACCATCGCCATAGCCAATTGAAACAATCGCAATTTGCATGGCTTGTTCTGCAGTAAAGGTTGAACCGTAGCCGACGTGTTCGCCTGCATCAATTTCATTTAGTGCGATCACTTCTGCGCTTAAAGTCATCACAGGCTTTAAGTCGAGTGTATGCACATTATGTGCGGCAAAAGGCGTTGCACCGTAAAGCATAATGCCTGGGCGTACATAATCAAAATGCAATTCGGGATAACGATAGATTGCAGCAGAGTTACAGCAAGAAGCAAGAATAGGGCTGCAATTGTCTTTGACATGCAAAAATTGCGCGACTTGTTGATCATTTAAAGCATGATCACCATCGGCATTGGCAAAATGCATGGTTAACACACAGGTAAAACCTTCGGCTTTGAGCATGTGAATCACATCAATAATTTCAGGAATTTTAAAACCTAAACGATTCATGCCACTGTTGAGTTTGACCCAGACTTTTAAGCCTTGTGTGATGTAATCAGCTTTATGTTGTAGTAGCCAATCGAGCTGTGCTTGATGATGCACTACACATTCTAATTTGTGTGCTAACACACTTTGCATTTCATCGGCAGAAAAAACACCTTCAATCAGGGTGATGGGCTGCGTATATCCCAATTCACGAATTTCTAAGGCTTCTTCAACGCAAGCGACACCAAAGGCATCGCTGTCTTTTAAGGCTGCTAAGCAGTCTTTTACACCATGTCCGTAAGCATTGGCCTTGACCATGCTAACAATTTTCGCTGTTGGGGCAAGTTGTTTGACACGGTTTAAATTATATTGCAGTGCCTGACTGTCAATATAAACTGTTGCTTGGCGCACCCTCGTTACTCCTTGGGAATGACAATTGGTAATTTGTGTTAGATACACTGTGGAGTGATAAATAAATACTAAAAATAGTTCTATTTAAAAATATTCACTATTGTAGACCTATCAACCTCAAATAGACATGAACATTTAAGTTTTTGATCATAAATTAACTTAAGATCGAAAAATCTATTAGGTTATTGATTGCAAATAATTTGTAAAAGTTTCAGGCTTTATTTTTCATATAAAACTATACGTTCTAAAAGCTATTATGGCGTTAGATGCTCTCACTTAGGAAAATTCTGAACTGTACGAGTTATGGCAAGACTCAGAAGATTGTGGAGAGTGGGTTCGTAATTTAAATGAACTCAAAGAGAGATTAAACAATGCATTTTAAACTTGGATATGTTGAATAAATGATGAAAATATTTTGTTATCTGGGATGGAGTACTTTATTTTTTTGTCAGTCAGTTATGGCTTGTATGCCACATTCACCCAATGACGTTTTTATTGCCCGTTACCAAGGTTCACTGGCAGTACAGGAGAGTTCAGACTTCATTTTTGAACTCAGTTCAGGTCAATTTATTTTTCGCTCAATACTAGATGAGGTTAAATATAAAAAGCCTACTCAATGGTACAGTGGATTTTCAGGTAAAAGTACAGCTAAAAACCAATTAATTATTGGTTTAGCTTATGCACCAGATGGTGCTAAACCCCAGCAATATCAAGTAGTTTCATTTGCAACATTAAACTGTAAGAATGACCAGCTTGTTTTATCTAAACCGATTGTCCCATTTTTAGCTTGGAATAAGCAGACCTCAAATTGTTCTACAGTCGATAGATCAGAGGTTGGGATTTTAGATGGTTTTATAGACTATGATCAGACACATTATTTGGCGCAACTGCAACAAAAGTATCCGACATGCAAGCAATTAAATAAAGCATTTCCATCACTTGAAATGGAAGAAAATAGTCAAGATTATAATTTACTCTCAAGTTGGAAACTATGGTGGGCAAAGTTAATAAGTCAGATTAAAACATGGTTTTAATAAAAAAGAGCAATGCAAGCATTACTCTTCATCATCATACTGAGCATAATACTCAGGAGATAAGTTACTAAAACGCGTATATTGCCCTTCAAAAGCAAGACGTACCGTACCAATTGGGCCGTTACGCTGTTTACCAATAATAATTTCGGCAGTACCTGCTTCTTTAGATTCTTTATTGTAAACTTCGTCGCGGTAAATAAACATGATTAAATCCGCATCCTGCTCAATTGCACCAGATTCACGCAAGTCAGACATCACAGGGCGTTTATTAGGTCGGTTCTCTAATGAGCGGTTGAGCTGTGACAAAGCAATCACAGGGCAGTTCATCTCTTTGGCCAAGGCTTTTAAGCTACGTGAAATTTCTGAAATCTCGCCGACACGGTTATCGCCCATGCCTGGAACTTTCATTAACTGCAAGTAATCGACCATGATGCAGCCAATTTTACCGCCATGTTGTTTGGCAATGCGTCGTGCACGTGCACGTACTTCCGTAGGTGGTAGGGCAGATGAGTCATCAATATACAAATGCTTTTCTTGCAGTTGTAAAATCGTGCCTGTGACTTTTGACCATTCATCGCCACTGAGTTTACCTGAACGTAAATTCCCTTGATGCACTTTGCCGTATGCAGAAATTAAACGCATTGCGATTGAGTCTGCAGGCATTTCCATAGAGTAGACAAGGGCAGGCAAATCATTGTTAAACAAAACACTTTCGACCAAGTTCATGGCAAAGGTGGTTTTACCCATAGATGGACGCGCAGCGACAATAATCAAGTCACCCGCTTGCATGCCCGAAGTTTTATTATCTAACTCCACAAAGCCTGTGGTTAAGCCTGTGATGTTACCTTCCATTTTAGAAAGTTCATCAAGTTTGTCGAATACATCGGCAACCACGCTCGAAATGGCTTTTGGGCCTTGTGCTTTGGCATTGTTATTATGTTGTTCGGCAATTTGGAAAATATTGGTTTCGGCCAAGTCTAAAATTTCACTTACGCTACGACCTTTGGTGTCATAGGCATTTTGTAAAATTTCAGAACTGACTTTAATCATGTTTCTGAGGGTCGAGAATTCTTTAATTTTCGTGGCATAGGTTTCTAGGTTATAAAAACTAGAAGGCGAGTCTGCCATGAGCTGCATTAAGTATTCTTCCCCGCCTGCAGCTTCAAGTAAATTTTGTTTAATCAGCCAGTCATTCACCAATACGGCATCATAAGGTGAGTTTTCTTTAGACAAAGAATCAATGGCGCGGAAAATATATTTGTGGCGTGTCGCGTAAAAATCAGATTCTTGTAGCACATCACCCACTTGTTCAAAAGATTCGGCCACAGTCATTAACGCAGCCAAAACAGCTTGTTCGATGGCTAAGTTATGCGGTGGGGTACGAAACTCTTTAAGCGGGCTGTTCTCATTTGGTTTTAGATCAGACTTTGCAGTATGTTGCTTTGCGCTAGCAGTCGCCTGTGACATATAAATCCCTGATTTTTAAAACAGTAAATGCTGAATAATGCACTGGGATAGAATTTGAAACTCATATTCTTTCCACTTCCCGATGATACGCCCTCTAGAAAAAAAAGCGAGTAGATTTTGGCGAAGGATAAGTCAAAGCGTGCAGGACGATTTAGGAAAATTGTACTAATCGTATATTCTAAAGACAAAAAAAGAGCATGCGATTAGGCATGCTCTTTTCTTTTGCAGCAAATTACTCAGATACGATAGTAACGAGAACTTCAGCAACAACATCATGGTGCAATTGGATTGCGATGTTGAATTCACCAGTGTGACGAAGCGCACCGTTTGGTAAACGAACTTCTGCACGGTCAACTTCAAGACCAGCATTCGTTAACGCGTCAGCGATGTCACGAGTACCGATAGAACCGAAAAGTTTACCTTCATCACCAGCTTTAGCAGTGATTACGATGTTAACTTCGTTCAATTGGTCAGCACGTGCTTGAGCAGCAGCTAAAATTTCAGCTTCTTGCTTCTCAAGTTCAGCACGACGAGCTTCAAATGCAGCAGTGTTTGCTTCAGTTGCAGCAACTGCTTTACCTTGAGGGATCAAGTAGTTACGGCCGTAACCAGCTTTAACTGAAACTTTATCGCCTAATTTACCAAGGTTCTTAATGCGTTGTAATAAGATAATATCCACAGCTCAACCTCACTTATGATTGTCAGTGTAAGGGATCAACGCTAAGTAGCGAGCTTGTTTAATAGCAAGCGCTAATTGACGTTGGTAACGAGCTTTAGTACCTGTAATACGGCTAGGAACAATCTTGCCATTTTCAGTGATGTACTGTTTTAGTGTATCGATATCTTTGTAGTCGATGTACGTAACGTTCTCAGCTGTAAAGCGGCAGAACTTGCGACGACGGTAAAAACGTGCCATTGATGTTCTCCTTAAGCTTCAGCAGAGTCTTGGTTAGCGTGTTGTGCTTCTTCACGTTGAGCTTTACGCGCACGTTTTTCTTCAGCACTCTTAGCCAATAATGACTCTTCAGTGATAGCGTTTTCACGACGGATGATCAAGCTACGAAGGATCGCGTCGTTATAACGGAACAATTCTTCTAACTCGTCAAGCGTAGTTTGACCACATTCAACGTTCATAAGAATGTAGTGCGCTTTGTGAATTTTGTTAATTGGGTAAGCCAATTGACGACGGCCCCAATCTTCTAAACGGTGAATTTGACCTTCAGCTTCTTTGATGTGAGTTAGGTAACGTTCTACCATACCCACAACTTGATCGCTTTGGTCTGGGTGTACCAAAAGTACGATTTCGTAGTGACGCATTGTCAGCTCCTTACGGTTTATGCAGCCCCTGACTAAATTGAGCCAGAAGCAAGGAGTCACAACCGAAGTTGTGTCGCAAAATTGCGAAGCGTGAATTTTAGAGCTTTTACCAAGTAAATACAAGGCTTGGTCTAAGAAAAGATCGGCTTGGGCAAAAAGGGAATGTAATATTTTGCATCTATGATTGGAATTTAAATTTTATACTTTGTATTTGTATGTCACTAACTTTTAGAGTGTTTAATTCGAAAATTATTAAGGACGAATAAATCAAAGACAGATAAATTGTTATTATTTAAATATTGAAGTGTGGAGAGGGTAGGCACTCCATTAAAAGATAGAGCTAAACTCTATCTTTTAAAAAAGTATGATTTGCGTGCTTGGTGCGGTTGCTGTAAAGCTAAAACATAAACTCACAACAGTAATTAAAATAACCGAAAATAGGAAAAAGCGTTTTGCCCATAATTGATCATTTTCTGCTTTGAAGCCAATGACGCCAATATAGAACCAATAAATACAAAGTGTATTCAAAATAACCAGATATAGCCAGTTTGCATAACCAAATACAAACAGTCCATTCATGGCAACGGTAAATAACACCACATAAATTAGTGATTCAATTTTCGTTCGTAAAATTGAACGAGCAACTGGCAAAATTGGAATCCCCGCATTTTTGTAATCATCAAAACGGTAAATTGCAATCGCCCAAGAGTGGGGCATTTGCCAAAGTGCATAACCTAAAAAGATAAGTAGTGCAGCTAAGTCAAATTGATTTGCAACAGCTGTATAACCAATGACAGGTGGGCTTGCGCCTGAAATACTGCCAATAATGGTTTGATGAATTGTTGTGCGTTTGGTCCATAGACTGTAAAAGCCGACATAAACCACGAAACCAATCAGTGCAAAAAGAAAAGCGTATGCGTTAACTCCAAACCATAAAATGCTAAAACCAATTATGCCCAATACCACTGAATAAATCAGCGCAATAGGAACAGAAACAGTTTTTTTCACTAAAGCACGGTTTTGTGTGCGTTGCATTTTTTGGTCGATGTCTTGGTCAATAATATTGTTGACCACACATCCTGAGGCGACAACAAGCGTTGTACCAAGCAGAGTAAGCAGTAGGAGAAGGAAATCTACAGAACCTTGGGCAGCTACAAAGTAGCCACCCAAAGTGGTAATAAAATTACCAAAGAGAATTCCTGGCTTTGTCAGGAATAAATACTTTTTCAGCATGACAACCAGTTTAGATCATCATGTTGTAGTGTAGGTAGTTCATGATCCATACAGAACCAACCAAAAGGATGGCAATGGTCAGAATGGTATACACGAATGCAATCACGTTCCAACGTTGCTCTGAAGAAGAATTCATATGCAAGAAATAAATTAATTGAATAAGAATCTGAGCAACTGCTGTAATCGAAATAACAGTAATCAAAATACCACGGCCAAAACCACCTGCCATAACCATACCAAAAGGAATAATGGTAAGGATAACAGAAAGGATAAAGCCAATCGTATATTGCTTAGTGTTACCGTGTGATGCACCAGCAGAGTTGTGATCGTGACTCATTAGAGAACTCCCATCAAGTAAACTACGCTGAATACACAGATCCAAACGATGTCAAGGAAGTGCCAGAACAAGCTTAGGCAAGCTAAACGACGCATGTTCGGAATAGTCAAACCATATTTCTTGATTTGAACCATTAACACGATCATCCAAACTAAACCTGAAGTTACGTGAATACCGTGCGTACCAACCAAAGTAAAGAACGCAGATAAGAACGCACTCGCACTTGGACCATGTCCAGCGTGAACTAAATGGTTGAACTCATAAAGTTCCATACCAATAAAGATCGCACCGAAAACCCAAGTCACGCCTAACCAAGTTAGAACTTTAGCAACATCTTTCTTGTAAGCAGCTAAAACGGCAAAACCGAAAGTTACAGAAGAAATCAACAGGGCAAAAGTTTCTGTTAAAACGAAGCCTAATGACTCGCCAAACAAATCTTTAGCTGTTGGAGTGCCTACTGGAACGTGGCTACTTAATACAGCGAACGCGATGAAAAGTGTACCAAAAATTACAAGGTCACTCATCAAGTAGGTCCAGAAACCAAAGACGGTGATGTCTGTATCATCGTGGTGATGATCATCATGTCCGTGGTTGTCGTGATGAAGTACTTCAGCCATGTCTTAGTCCTTCTTCAAGTGTTTTTCAAGGATCGCATAGCGTTCGTTTTCAATACGCTCAACTTCAGCAGCAGGAACATAGTAGTCCACTTTCTTCGTGAAAGAACTCACGATGAAGCTGATGATTGCCGCAATGAACGTAACGATTGCTAGCCACCAAATATGCCAGATTAATGCGAAGCCCATAGTTGTAATAAACATTGCAATTATGAAGCCAGCTGCACGGTTAGTTGGCATATGGACATCTTCATACTTCGTTGGACGAGCGTATGCAACACCATTTTCTTTGTCAGTCCAGAAAGTATCAATACCATTGATCTTTGGAAGGTGAGCAAAGTTATAGAACGGTGCTGGAGAAGAAGTAGCCCACTCAAGCGTACGGCCATCCCATGGATCTCCAGTAAGGTCTAAGCGTTGGTTGCGTTGTAGGAAGCCAACCACAATCTGCATAACGAAGCAGAATAGACCAATAGCAATTAACACAGAACCGAAGAACGCAATTGCCAAGTATGGATCCCATTCTGGGTTGTCATATGTATTCAAACGACGAGTCATACCCATGAAACCAAGGATATAAAGTGGCATGAATGCAAAGTAGAAACCGAAGAACCAGAACCAGAATGCTGCTTTACCCCAAGTTTCATTGAGTCTCCAACCAAACATTTTTGGCCAGTAGTAAATGATACCTGCGAACATCGCGAATACTACACCACCAATAATTACGTTATGGAAGTGAGCAATTAGGAATAAAGAGTTGTGTACAAGGAAGTCCGCTGGTGGAACTGCCATTAATACACCTGTTAAACCACCGATACCAAAAGTCACAAGGAAGCCAAGTGTCCAAAGCATTGGGGTAGTGTAGGTAATACGACCCTTGTACATGGTGAATAACCAAGAGAAGATTTTCACACCAGTAGGAATCGCAATAATCATGGTCATGATACCGAAGAACGCGTTAACGTTGGCACCTGCACCCATGGTAAAGAAGTGGTGAACCCATACAACAAGTGATAACACACCAATTGCAACAGTTGCGTACACCATTGATTTGTAACCGAACAATGTTTTGCGAGCAAAAGTCGCAGTTACTTCTGAGTAAATACCAAATGCTGGTAATACTAAGATATAAACTTCTGGGTGACCCCATGTCCAAATCAAGTTTACATACAACATTGGGCTACCACCCATGTCGTTCGTAAAGAAGTGGAAACCGAAGTAACGGTCAAGCGTTAACATTGCAATTGTCGCAGTTAAAACTGGGAATGTTGCAATGATAAGTACCGCAGTAACTAATGTTGTCCAAGTGAAAACAGGCATGTCCATAAGTTTCATGCCAGGCGCACGCATTTTTATGATGGTAACGAAGAAGTTAACACCAGTAAGAAGCGTACCTAGACCAGAAACCTGAAGTGCCCAAATATAGTAGTCAACACCAACACCTGGAGAGTATTCGATACCAGATAGAGGAGGATAAGCCATCCAACCTGTAGCAGCGAATTCACCTAATGCAAGTGAAACCATCATTAAACCTGCAGCACCAGCGAATAACCAGAAGCTTAAAGAGTTTAATAACGGGAAGGCTACGTCACGAGCACCAATCTGTAATGGTACAGAGATGTTCATTAAGCCAACAACAAGACCCATTGCCACGAAGAAGATCATGATCACACCGTGTGCGGTGAAAATCTGGTCATAGTGTTCTGGGTGTAAATAGCCTTCACCACCACCTTTCGCAAGGAACTGTTGAAGACGCATCATGATCGCATCTGCGAAGCCACGAAGTAACATGACTACAGATACAAAGATATACATGATACCAATTTTTTTATGGTCTACAGATGTGAACCATTCGTTCCACAAGTAGCCCCATTTTTTGAAGTAGGTAATACCAGCAATCGCTGCAAGACCACCTAAGATCATCGCTGCAACAGTTACCAATACGATTGGATCGTAAGGAATTGCATCTGGACCTAACTTACCTAATAAGCTCATGTCTTATTCCCCTTGAGAAGCAGTCGCATGTTCAACTGCTACATGAGTTTCAGAAGCAGGCGCTTCACCAGCCACTACAGGAGCTGAATGGTCAGCACCATGGTAGTTACTCATATAGTTATTGATCACTGATTCAAACAAGCCTTGCTCAACAGAAGAGTAATAAGTCACAGGATGTGGCTGAGTCTTATATGGACCTTCTTTTAAAGCCGTTGCAGCAAGTTTTTTCTCTAATTCAGTTTTGGCGTTACGAACCATTGCATCAATTTGTTTCTGTGAACGGTTACCGTCACGTAAAGAAGCAAATTCAGCTTGATCTAAAACTGTTTTTTGAACAGCTTGAGGATTGATAGTCGTACCTTGACCTGCTTTAACAGCTGTTACCCATTGCTCAAAATCAGCTTGAGTTACAGAGTGAGCTTTAAAGCGCATTTGCGAGAAACCATAACCTGAGTAGTTAGATGAGAAACCACGGAATTCGCCCGTGTTGTCTGCTAAAACGTTCAAGTGAGTTTGCATACCCGCCATTGCATAAATCTGACCAGATAATGCAGGGATAAAGAACGAGTTCATTGTGAAGTTAGAGGTTAAACGTAAGCTTACAGGCGTTTGCTCTGGGAAGCGTAATTCGTTAACAGTAGCAATGTTCTGTTCTGGGTAGATGAAGATCCATTTAAATTGTTCAGCAATAACTTGAACAGTTAAAGGAGCTTTTTCGGATTCTAGCGGACGGTAAGGGTCGTACTTGTGGGAACCCCACCAAGTTAACCAAGCTAAAATACAAATAATAATAACAGGTATACCCCATACTACAATTTCAATTGCAGTAGAGTGTGACCATGTTGGTTGATAGTCTGCGTCTTTATTCGATGCGCGATATTTCCAACCGAACCACAATGCCATAATTGCAGATGGAATAACCACCAATAGCATTAGGTAAATCGCAGTCATCATCAGGTTACTTTGACCTGCTGCAACTGGACCTTTTGAGTTCAGAAGTACTAAATCACCGCCACACCCAGTTAAGAGTGCAGCCATCGTAGATAAAGACAATACAGCTAAAATCGTTTGTCTCATTTTACAACCTCGGTGAAGAGTCCCATTCCCTAATTTAATATGGGATAGCGATTAAAGTGTCGCATGATTAAAAAGACATCAAAAAAGATGAAAAAGTCTTCTTAATCATCGGACACCGCTACGTTGTAGGGCATTATGCCTGATATCGACAAACTAAGCTACACATAAAGCGGCTTTAAGTGGAGGGAATAAAAACCAATTTTTATACTCGGAATTATTTGTGTTAATTTTAATTTATTTATATTTATCAATATTATAAGAAAAAAGGGATGATCAATCATCCCTGAATAAATAAAATCAAATTATTGCTTTACGACTTTGGTTTTGGCGAGTTTATCGTGCAAAGCCTGTCGTTTTGCACCAAATGCAAAGCCATAATCTAAAATTGTGATGAAGGGCATAAACATCATATTCAAAATAATGAAAATGATAGAGCGAATAGTAAACACACGCATTAGGCTGACTTTTTCATCGGTTTCAGCATCGACAATCTTAATTTTAGTCAGACGTTTGCCAATACTTTGTCCAGTTTTAGCCAGCAGGAAGGCTTGTATGCCCAGCATAATCAATAAATAAATTGCCACCGCTTGCCAAGCTTGCATTGGAATGAGCTGAAAGAGTTCAGTTTGCAATTGCATGGCTTGATCAGACGTTGTCGCTGCCTGCATTTTTTTTTGTAAACCAGACAATTGTTCAAACTGGTCCGCATTTAAGAAAAAAGAGGGAAGTGCTGCTGCAGGCAACCATAACAACATGTCTATAATTTTGGCTAAAGCACGTTGGTTAATGCTTGCCAATTCATTTTTTGTTGCCTGTGTTCTTGAATTTGATGATGCTGAGCTTGGTCGTGATGTGTTTGTAGCCGTGTAATCTGTATTTTGAAAAGGTGAATGTTCAGGGGCAGGTGGTGTGCTGACGTAGCCTTGTGGTTCATATACAAGTTTACCTTGGGTGAGTTCACCTAAAGCTTTCCATTCGCTCATGCCTTGGTGCCAAGCCAAATCTGTCAGCAACACTTGTTGGCTGGCGAGCATTTGGTTGAGCTGCTCTAAGGTGTATGGCCCAGCTTGTTGATTATTTCGTGCCAAGTAAATTTGCATAAATATAAAATCTCAAAAAATGAATTTGAAAAAAAACCCACGCAGGTGCATGGGTTTTCTTTTAACACGTTTTACTACGCTTGTTGAGCTTTTTCTTCAGAAAGGAAGAACCAAGTGTCTAAAACTGAGTCTGGGTTTAAAGATACAGATTCAATACCTTGTTCCATTAACCAACGTGCAAGGTCAGG
The DNA here is from genome assembly GCF_013391485.1 of Acinetobacter sp. SwsAc5. Lineage (NCBI taxonomy): Bacteria > Pseudomonadati > Pseudomonadota > Gammaproteobacteria > Moraxellales > Moraxellaceae > Acinetobacter > Acinetobacter sp. SwsAc5. The sequence continues at coordinate 78,021 of NZ_JACAXD010000002.1, read as the reverse complement.
GTGATCTGAAGGGCCTTGACCACAGATACCGACATATTTACCTGCTTTACGGCATGCGTGAATTGCCATAGAAAGTAATGCTTTCACTGCAGGGTCACGTTCATCGAACAGGTGAGAAACAATGCCTGAGTCACGGTCTAAACCAAGTGTTAACTGAGTTAAGTCATTTGAGCCGATAGAGAAACCATCGAAGTGCTCAAGGAATTGTTCAGCCAACAATGCGTTGGTTGGTAATTCACACATCATGATCACTTTCAGACCATTTTCACCACGTTTTAAACCATTCAGCGCAAGCAATTCGATCACACGTTTTGCTTCAGCAACGGTACGTACAAATGGAATCATAATTTGTACGTTGGTTAAGCCCATTTCGTCACGTACTTTTTTCAAGGCACGACATTCAAGCTCGAAGCAGTCACGGAAATTGTCAGACACATAACGACTTGCACCACGGAAGCCCAACATTGGGTTTTCTTCTTCTGGCTCATATAACTTACCACCAATTAAGTTTGCGTATTCGTTTGATTTGAAGTCAGACATACGCACAATCACTGGTTTGTCAGCGAATGCAGCAGCAAGGGTAGAAATACCTTCAACCAATTTTTCTACATAGAATTCGATTGGCGATGAATAGCCCGCAGTACGCGCCATAACTGCTGCACGTGTTTCACGTGGTAAGCTGTCAATATTAAGCAATGCTTTAGGATGCACACCAATCATACGGTTGATGATGAATTCTAAACGTGCAAGACCAATCCCTTCGTTTGGAATTTGAGCAAAGTCAAATGCGCGGTCTGGGTTACCAACGTTCATCATGATTTTGAACGGAAGTTTAGGCATAGATTCGATTGAGTTCTTTTGAACTTCAAAATCTAAAGCACCTTCATAAATGAAACCTGTGTCGCCTTCGGCGCAAGAAACTGTAACTTCCTGACCATCAGTCAAAACTTCAGTTGCATTACCACAACCTACAATTGCAGGTACGCCTAATTCACGGGCAATAATTGCAGCGTGACAAGTACGACCACCGCGGTTAGTGACAATTGCAGCAGCACGTTTCATCACTGGTTCCCAGTCTGGATCAGTCATGTCTGAAACAAGAACGTCACCTTCCTGAACTTTGTCCATTTCTTTAATAGACGTTACAACGCGGACTCTACCAGAACCGATACGCTGACCAATTGAACGACCTTCACAAATGACCGTACCTTTTTGTTTCAATAGGTAGCGTTCCATAGTACCGACGTTTTCACGGCTTTTTACAGTTTCAGGACGTGCTTGAACGATGTAGATTTGACCGTCATTACCATCTTTTGCCCATTCAATATCCATAGGCGCTTGATAATGTTCTTCAATAATTAACGCTTGTTTCGCTAATTCTTGCAGTTCGTGATCATTTAAAGAGAACTGTTGGCGATCTTGTTTTTCAACATCGACCACAACTACAGATTTACCAGCCGCGCCTTCTTCACCATAAATCATTTTTTGGTGTTTAGAGCCAAGGTTACGACGTAAAACTGAGTGTTTGCCTGCTTTTAATAAAGGCTTAGAAATATAGAATTCATCTGGGTTAACTGCACCCTGAACCACCATTTCACCCAAACCATAAGAAGCAGTAATGAATACAGCATCACGGAAACCAGATTCTGTATCTAGGGTAAACATTACACCAGCAGCGCCAGTTTCTGAACGTACCATACGTTGTACGCCTGCAGACAAAGCAACGACATCGTGGTCAAAGTTTTGGTGTACACGGTAAGAAATCGCGCGGTCGTTGTACAAAGATGCAAAAACTTCTTTAATGGCAATTAATACGTTGTCAATGCCACGGATGTTTAGGAATGTTTCTTGCTGACCTGCGAAAGATGCGTCTGGTAGATCTTCTGCAGTTGCAGATGAACGAACGGCAACCGCGATGTTTGGGTTGCCGTTAGAGAGTGCTTCAAAAGCAACTCGGATTTCTTGTTCTAGTGATGCAGTAAGCGGAGTGTCGACAATCCATTGACGAATTTTTGCACCAGTTTCAGCAAGCGCATTCACGTCATCTACATTGAGTGTTTTTAGCTCTGCTTGAATTTTAGCGTTTAGGCCACTTTGCTCGAGAAATTCACGATAAGCAGCAGCTGTTGTTGCAAAGCCACCTGGTACCGATACACCAGCATTAGATAAGTGGCTGATCATTTCGCCCAAAGATGAGTTTTTCCCACCCACGAGCTCAACATCGTGTTTCCCTAATTTTTCCAGACCAATTACGCGCGCTTCCAAAGTTGTTACTCCACTTTTGCAGTATTAATCACTATCTTGTCATGAAATTATAATAAATCTACTTAGCAATTTGGTTTTACTAAGCGACAGTCATGTAAGATCGGTTTACTATAAAGATTATATAGCACTAAGACAAATGTTTAAGGAGAATTTTAATGTCAGATGGTAAACAAATTAAGCGGAGTGTTTTTTTTATTTCCGATGGAACTGCAATTACGGCTGAAACCCTTGGACATTCACTCTTAGCGCAATTTCCAAATGTGGACTTTGATATTCATATTCATCCTTATATTACGTCTGAAGAAGCGGCTATGAATGTGGTGGCAGAGATTAATGCCCGAGCACAAATTGATGGTCAATTACCTTTGGTGTTTGATACCTTGGTTGACCAATATGTGCGTGACATTATCAACACTGCCAAAGCAATTAATTTAGATGTATTTGAAGGCTTAATTAGTAAGCTTTCTGAAGAGTTAGGAACACCACCAACCACTTTGGTCGGGCAGACGCATGCCGTAACAGATTCTGAATCTTACAAGGCACGTATTGATGCGGTGCATTTTGCCTTAGATAACGATGATGGCGCACGTACACGTCATTACGACAAGGCCGATCTGATTCTGATTGGGGTGTCGCGTTCGGGTAAAACGCCAACTTCCATCTACCTTTCTTTACAGTTCGGGATTCGTGTGGCGAACTATCCATTGACTGAAGAAGACCTCGATGACAACCGTTTGCCAGCCGTATTAAAGCCGCATAAACATAAGTTATTTGGCTTGATGATTGATGCTGAACGCCTTGTGGCAATTCGTACTGAACGTAAAGCCAATAGCCGTTATGCAAGTTTTAATCAATGCCAAATGGAATTGCGTGCGATTGAAGGTATTTATATTTCAGAAGGGATTAAATATTTAAATGTTTCAGAAATGTCGATTGAAGAAATTTCAACACGTGTTTTACAAATGACAGGTTTAAAACGTCGTATTGGTTAATGAAACTATATGTATTAAAAGAGCCAAAATTTTATTTTGGCTCTTTTTTATTGGATTTAAATAGAATAAAAATCAAGCTACTATTTATTTAAATGATAATGCTTTTAGTGTGACTTAAAATGTAGTGATAATGGTATCAATTGGATGTTCTTGTCCATCAATACTATGCACGCTATGTGCACAGACTTTGACAATTGGCCAAGTAATCAAATGGCAATTTTCGCGTTGTAAAGCTGAATAATAATGATCAGATTTAAAATAGCGTTGATGTGTATCTGCAATGTTTGGTGTGAGTTGACGTTTAAGCCACGTGTCTTTGACTTGAGCATCTAAAAAGCGTAAAGCCAAAATATTTTTGACGCGGTTATTAAACAAACGTCGATTTTTAAACACCAAAGGATGGCTAATTAGGCGATGGATGCCACGTTCTGTACTTGGCAGGACAAAATGCGGTGCAATTTGAAAGACTTGAACAGATGTTGCTTGCTGACAAATTCTATCGAGTTGTGCCACGCTGTCCTGATTTGCACCAATAACTGCAACGCGTAAACCTGTGAAGTCATGCTGTTTGATTTCAGTTGCAGGAATGCATTCGCCTTGGAATTCTTGAAAATCTGCCAAGCAGTTTTGAAAAGCGTGTCTATGTACGTCGTGTTTAGGACTGACCATGCTGAATCTCTTGATATATTCATTTTATAAATTAGAACATTTACTCTATTTTGTTGGGGCAGTACTGTTTGGTAAAGTCTTTTGTGCAGGCGAGCCAGTCATTCCTAAAGATTGAAAATTAATTCAACTGAGATTACTGAGATTTAAGCGAAAGAGAACAAGAAAACGGATTTAAGTTATTTATTTTAAATGTTTTTAATTGATGAAACCTTGTAGCTCAATAGAACTACAAGGTCGGAGCTAATTAAGTATCTAACTTCATTTGCATGAGCAAATCAAAGTTATGTAAGCGTTTTTCTGTGTCATAGATGTCACAGGTAAAAATAAACTCATCGACATCATACTTCGCCAATAAGTTTTCCAATCCTGCTTTGACAGTCGCCTTTGAGCCAATTTGCGCCATGGCATAAAAACTATCAACTGACATTTTTTCTGCAGGTGACCATAAGCCATCCATACTTTCGACTGGAGCTTTGAGTTTTAGGCTTTGTCCACGCATTAAACCTAAAACACGCTGATAGGCACTAGTCGCCAAAAATTCTGCTTCTTGGTCGGTATCTGCAACCACTGTTGGCACACCCATAGACACATAAGGCCGCTCTAAATATTCTGAAGGCTCAAAATTGTCACGATATAACTGAATGGCTTGAGCAAGCATACGCGGGGCGAAGTGTGAGGCAAATGAGTAGGGTAGTCCTAATTTTGCAGCAAGTTGTGCGCTAAATAAACTTGAACCAAGCAACCATACTGGAACGTGTGTCCCTTGTCCTGGTGTGGCAACAATACGTTGTTGTGGTTCTGCATCTTTAAAATAATGCAAAATTTCTAAAACATCTTGCGGAAATTGATCTTCAGTTTCCTGACGCCCACGACGCAGTGCGCGCATGGTCACTTGATCTGTACCTGGTGCGCGACCTAAACCGAGTTCAATACGGTTAGGATATAAAGTCGCTAAAGTTCCAAACTGTTCAGCGACCACTAACGGTGCGTGGTTGGGGAGCATAATACCGCCAGAACCGAGTTTAATTTTTTGCGTATTTGCTAATAAATAACCCAAAAGAACTGCGGTTGCTGAGCTGGCAATGCCATCCATATTATGATGTTCCGCCAACCACAAACGGTCATAGCCGAGTTGTTCTGCATGTTGTGCTAATTCAAGTGCATGATGCAGCGAAAACTGTACTGATTGATCATCACGTACAGGTGCGAGTTCAAGAATGGCAAATTTTGTGTCTTGCAGGGAACGCATCATTTATTCCAGCTTGATAAAGAGAGTTTTATCATACGATGCTGCACTGATTTTGTATATCGAAAATTTTCGATATATGGGCGAGTCATGAGATATTGCCATTTAACAACGCGCGACATTCATCCAAAAAGCACGCTTTATAAAAAAACATTTATCCAAGCAAGTAGTCAGCAAACAAAAAGCACCCGAAGGTGCTGATTGTTAGAAGTATCGTGAGAAATTAACGACGTTTACCATTTTTATAGTGACCTAAATGTAAGCCATTGTCTTTGCGGTAACGGTCATTATAACGGTAGTCATTGTAGCGATAGCCACGGCTATCATAGCGGCGGTCATAACGATCATCACGACGGTCTTCACTAACTTTTTGACCTAATACTGCACCACCTGCAGAGCCGAGTCCTGCACCGACATAGCCACCATTGTTGCCTGCCATATTGCGACCAACGCTATATCCACCTGCACCGCCCAAGGCAGCACCAATCATGGCACCGTTACGGTCACGTTTATTGGCAGAAGCTGCAGCACCGCCCGCACCACCAATGGCTGAACCAATCATCGCGCCTGTTTGTCCACCCATTTGTTGACCAATTGCTGCTCCGACAGCACCACCCAAGGCAGAACTTACGGCAACACGTGTATCGTTTGCATGCGCAGTACTCATAAGCAAGGCAGAACTTGCGATAACGCTACCCAATAAAATACGATTAAGTTTCATGCGGATGCTCCAAATATTGATTAATATGTTTTGTAATGAAGATATAGAAACAGATGGCAAAGATCGTGAAGGGCAATGAGGTAAATCTGCAAAGTTTGGTAAAGACTTTGTAATTGCACTGCTAAATTTCTTGATATTGATTATGGTCGTTTTTTTGAACTGATATATGAAGAAAAATTAATCCTATAAAAAAGCATCAAACCTGTGTTGATGCTTTTTTGCTGCTCTATGCCTATCGTTCAAGATTAACGACGGTTGCGTTTTTTCTTCCATTTACGTTCTTGATAGCGGTCATATTCTTTATCTTTCGAGATTTTATTGCCGAGTGCTGCACCACCTGCTGCACCTAAAGCTGAACCAATATAACCACCATTGGTACCGCCCATATTTTTACCTACGGTATAACCCGCACCACCACCCAAAGCACCACCAATTGCAGATTCAGTACGATGACGCTTATCACTCGCCACGGCTGCACCACCAGCACCGCCTAAGGCAGCGCCTAGTGTTGCACCCGTAGTACCACCCATATTTTTACCAATAGCTGTACCTGCAACACTGCCTAAAGCACTGGCTGCGGCAACGCGCGTAGTATTGTCTGCATAAACGTTGGCACTGAGCATTGAAGCTGTGGCTAAAGCTGCTGTCATTAACATTGCATTAAGTTTCATGTTGAACTCCATGTCCATTTATAGGACTTATTTATGATCAATTTTGATGGGCTCAATTTAACAAAGCGCCGCTTTTAAAATGTGGAGAGTGCAGACGAGATTGGTGTTCTTTGGTGTGGGCTTTGTATGAGTTTGATTAAAATTGCTAAAAAAATGTCCAAATGCGGATGCTAATTGCGGTACTTGGTGAGTTGTACATTCACCGCAATGCACAGCATCATCAAGCAGAAATACTGCTAGAACATCTGCAGATAGGCATTTCAAACATCGTACAGACTTAATAATGATGTTATTTGGGTGGTAGAATCGGTAAACTATGCGCAATTTTTTATTTCGCTGTGCTGCGTGTTGCATGTAACAGCCTTTGCATTGAGATTTTTTAAACAATGAAAGAATCGTTACGTTTACGATTAGATCAGCTTTCTGACCGCCATGAAGAATTGACTGCTTTGTTGGCAGATGTTGAAGTGATTTCAGATAACAAGCGTTTTCGTCAATTATCACGTGAACACAGTGATTTAGACGAAATTACGGCAGTGTGGTCACAATACACACAAGCCGAAGCCGATATTGAAACAGCCGAAGCAATGTTGTCTGATCCTGACTTTAAGGAAATGGCGCAAGAAGAAATTAAAGACAATAAAGCGCTGATTCAGCAACTTGAAGCTGACTTAAATATTTTAATGATTCCAAAAGACCCGAATGATGCCAACTCGGCTTATTTGGAGATTCGCGCAGGGACAGGTGGCGATGAAGCCGCGATTTTCTCGGGTGACTTATTCCGCATGTATAGCAAATATGCCGAAAGTCAGGGCTGGAGAATCGAAATTTTATCTGAAAATGAAGGTGAACACGGCGGATATAAAGAAGTCATTTGCTTGGTGAATGGCGAAGGCGTGTATGGCCGTTTGAAGTTTGAAAGTGGTGCGCATCGTGTGCAACGTGTTCCTGCGACTGAATCGCAAGGTCGTGTGCATACATCAGCGTGTACTGTGGCAATTTTACCTGAAGTAGATGTAGACACCACGGTAGATATTAACCCTGCCGATTTGCGTATCGATACCTATCGTGCTTCGGGTGCGGGTGGTCAGCACGTTAACAAAACCGACTCTGCAGTGCGTATAACCCACATTCCGACGGGTACTGTGGTGGAATGTCAGGAAGAGCGTTCACAGCATAAAAACAAAGCGAAAGCGATGGCGTTGTTGGCATCACGTTTGGAAAATGCCAAACGTGCTGCAGCAGATGCAGCAACTTCAGAAATGCGTCGTGATTTGGTGGGTTCGGGTGACCGTTCTGAGCGTATTCGTACCTATAACTATCCGCAAGGACGTATGACAGATCATCGTATTAACCTGACTTTATATAAGTTGGATGCGGTGATGGAAGGTGATTTAACTGAACTACTAGATAGTCTGCATCGTGAATATCAGGCAGATCAGTTGGCGATGCTTGCTCAACAAAACGGTGGTTAATGAATATTGCGCAAGCCTTGGCGCTACGTGGTGAAGTCGATAGCTATGAGCGTCAAGAAAATATTTGGTTGTTAGAGCATTTTTTAGGACTCAGTGCGCTTGAATTAAAATATCGTGCAGATCAGGAATTGAGTGCCGCGCAAGAGCAGATGTATGTGCAGGCTTTGGCACGTATAGCAGCAGGCGAGCCTTTGGCGTATATCACAGGTTCACAGCCATTTTGGACACTGGATTTAAAAGTCACGCACGATACTTTGGTGCCACGTCCTGATACCGAGGTTTTGGTCGAAACTGTGTTGGCTTTGTCATTACAACGTGATGCTGTAATTGTCGATTTAGGCACAGGTACAGGGGCGATTGCTTTGGCTTTAGCATCTGAACGTCCAGATTGGCAGGTAACCGCAACCGATATTTACCTGCCAACGCTTGCAGTTGCTCAAGAAAATGCAAGCAAGCATGCTTTAAATCAGGTGCAATTTGCCCGTGGTGCATGGTTTGAGGCATTGGGTTCAGCAGCCGAGCCACGTTTTGATTTAATTGTATCTAATCCGCCGTATATAGATGCTAATGATGCACACATGTCTGCTTTGGCAGCAGAGCCTGAACGTGCATTGGTGGCAGCAGATCAGGGTTTGGCAGATATTCTGCAGATTATTTCGCAGGGTAAGCACTGGCTGAAAGCAAATGGATGGATTGCACTAGAGCATGGCTATGACCAAGCTTTAGCAGTGCAAGCGATTTTTGCAGAACACGGTTTTTCTGACATTCGTACAGTCAAAGATTATGCAGGCAATGATCGGGTGACTTTAGCACAATGGCTTGCTGGCTGATGTGTTATATCAGTTAAAAATCTTGTGAGATCTATTTATCAGCTTGCAAACATAGACGAATGATTAGCAAAGTTTAAGTGCAAGACCAATTTATGAGCCTCAACTCAACTGATGTCAGCTTAGGTTGCCTTTCACTGCCAAAATTGCAGGTGGCAGTTCTTCGCCAAGTGAACTCAGCATTTCCCGTTCAATTAATCGCACCATGGAGTTGAGCGGTAAATCATTGTCTTGCAGGCCAAAAGGTTCTTCAAGTTGTTCGCTGAGAGCATCTAAACCTAAGAATAAATAGGCAATTAAACCCACCAAAATTGGTGTCCAGATTCCTAAACTTGCTTCTAAACTAAAAGGCAGAATAAAGCAGAAGCAATACACAGTGCGGTGCAACAAGACTGAATAAGAAAAAGGCAAGGGTGTGCTGAGAATTCGATCGCAACCTGCTTGCACATTACCCAATTCAACAATATGTTGATTCAAGCCTTGATAAATAATATCGGAAATTTCACCTGTTTTCAGTGCGCTGACTAACTCTTTTTGAATGCTTTCTAAAATAAACTGTGCGGCATTAATATGCGGAAATAATGCTTCATAATCTGCAGATGTGAGGTTGACTTTGTTTTGATAAAAATCGATAGGTTGGTTTTGATTGCGTAAACGGTTACGCAATAAATTACTAAACAACATGACCCGATACATCAAGACCCGACGCTGTTGATCTGGCAGTACGTATGAGTCACGTGAAATATGCCGTGATGTTGCAATTAACGTCCCCCACAATTTTCGACCTTCCCACCAACGTTCATAACTGGCGTTATTTCTAAAACTGAGGAAAATAGACAAAATAATACCGAAAATGGTAAAGCCAATGGCTGGTACGCTCGGCACTTGAAAAAAGTGGTGAGAAGACAAATACACTAAGACCGTAGAAAGGAAGACCACAATTGCAAGTGCAGGTAAGACCGTGGGTAAAATTGTCCCATACCATGCAAACAGTAGGGTAAAACTGTTGTTTTTATTGCGAATAATCATCTTGATGCATCCTTGAAGCTGTCCTTAGTGTTTCATAGACAAACAACGCTTGGCAAGATGATAGCTAGCTTTTGATTCAAAAAGCAGCAAGCGGCTTAAAGTCAATTTTTCTTATTTATTATTGCAACAGCCAATAAAAAAGTGATGCCATGAAGACATCACTTTTTAAATACTTTCAGCAACTGAATGCTCAAAGTTTTAGCTTACATCGGGTAATCTTGCAAACAGTCTGGAATTTCAACTTGTGCCAAACTGTCTGTTTCTAAAGCTAAACATAGTGCAACAATTTTAGCGGTATCGCACAGGTGTTCATCTTTGAGTGCTAAACCTGCTTGTAAAGATTGTAAATCTTCTTGGCAAATATCTAGGGCTTGCGCTGCTTCAAGTGCATCTTCACGTTTGAAAAACGCAGACATGACATTGCGTAACTGTTCTTCTGAGGTATTTAGAATACTTTGATTGAGTAATTCATCTAATTGGTCAGAAGCTTGGTTGAGGGAGTGAGAGAAATTTTGAACTAGATTGTGTTCAAGTACATCCATCATCTTAAGCATGGGGAAACCTCCAAAGATGCTCGTACATTTAATATTACAGGGGGAGTATGACAGCCGAATTGCATAAAATTTATGCTTTAAATTGATTGAAAAGTAAACTAAATTTAATACTTTGACAATGCAGTGCCGATGAACGTCCAGTTCACTGCTCAACCTTGAAATCACAGCGATGAGTTTTCTTTTATAATTAAGTTGTTTGTAAAATACACAAAATAGTGGCTGAGTAGTAGCTGATAAGTCACGCAATTATGAGCTTTCAATTATGAGCTTTCGGTATATTGTCGATATGCACCAGGATTGACCCCAGTCCATTTTTTAAAGGCACGATGAAAAGCGCTAGGATCATGGAAATTTAATTGATCGCTAATTTCCTGAAGTGATTGTTGGGTTTTGCTCAACAATTCAATTGCCGTATCTCGACGGATTTCATTTTTTAATTGCTGATAGCTGGTGCCTTCCTGCTTTAAACGCCGTTGGAACGTCGCTTCAGACATATTGAAATGTTGGGTTAATTCGTTCAGTTCTAACCACTCACTCGGCGGCAATCGCATTAATTGTTTACGGATTTTATGACTCAGCGCATGTGGGTTTTTATAACGCACCAAAAGGTTAAAAGGTGTTTGTTTTAAAAAGCGTTTCCAACTTTTTTTATCCTGCTTGATTTTTAAATCAAGATGTTTTGCCTCAAAATAAATCTTATGCGCTGTACACGCATATTCAATTTCATCACAGAAACGGACACGATAATCAGCATCATCCTGCGGGGCAGCACATTTGAGTTGCATGTTTAAAATAGCGATACGTTGTCCTGTCAGCCAGCACATCAAGCCATGAATCAGCATTAAATAAGTGGCATAACTAAACATCGGTTTCACTTGATCTTTATCGTGAATGGTTAAGATTGCATATTCACCATCTACGTTTAATTCACCTGAAAAATCATCCAGTATTAAATTAAAGAAGTTTAAAATGTCCTGTAATGCGGCCTTTAAATGCTCTGCTTGGTACACCCATTTAGACAAGAGTTGATAACTGCCACGACGCATAGCATGGCTGTCCATGCCAAAAAATTCATCGTTCATGGCATCTGCCAGTGCAATCCACAATTGACCATATTGCAGAATTGACACCCTCGCTTTGTTGGAATGTAACAGCTCTGCAGGAATACCCGCCGTCTGCAAAATCGCATGCGTATCCATACCGCGTTGCTGTGCAGTATGCAAAGCTTCATGGACTAAAGCAATTGAAATTGTACCTTTGCTGTAAGTGAGCTGAGTTGCATTCATGGGATGGCGTGGTATTCCATTTACAAGTTGAGTGTTCAAATACATCATAGTCGATGCAGGGTTTGGAAATTGTACTCTAGCTTGAGTGTGATTAATCTGTTTCTTAAGTTGTATCAACCTGAAAATTTATAAGGAAAATAAAATGAAAATTCAAGGAAAAGTCTGTGTGGTCACGGGTGGTGCATCGGGTTTAGGCGCTGCGACTGCACAACATTTAGTTGCGCAAGGTGCAAAAGTTATTTTGGTTGATATGAATCAAGAACTTGGGCAGCAGCTTCAACAGCAATTGGGCGAAAATGCAGACTTCGTAGCTGTAGACGTGACCGATGAAAACCAAGTACAGCAGCTTTTTAACCATATTGAGCAAAAATACGGACAGTTAAATGGCTTGGTGAATTGTGCAGGCATTGCACCGTCTGCTAAAGTCTTGGGACGTGATGGTTTGCATGATTTGGCAATGTTCCAAAAAGTGCTGAATATTAATGTCACGGGCAGTTTTAATATGATCCGTTTTGCGGCACAACTGATGGCGAAATATGACTTAGCCGCCGATGAAGAAGAGCGTGGTGTGATTGTGAATACTGCTTCGGTTGCAGCATTTGATGGGCAGATTGGACAAAGTGCGTATTCTGCATCGAAAGGTGCAATTGTGGGGATGACGCTGCCTTTGGCACGTGAATTGGCACGTGAAGCCATTCGGGTGATGACGATTGCCCCCGGTATTATGGAAACCCCGATGCTGAAAGCATTTCCACAGCATGTGCAAGATGCTTTAGGGCAAATGGTGCCATTTCCACCACGTTTGGCAAAGCCTGAAGAATTTGCGCAATTGGTGGGTCATATTTTTGAAAATGGTTATTTAAACGGTGAAGTGATTCGTTTGGATGGCGCAATTCGTATGCAACCGAAATAAGTTATGACGATGTTATATCCATAAAATAGCCTAAGCAAAAATTCAAGTATTGAAAAACTGGATACTAAAAAACCGTTGCAATACAGAACAAGGATGTTGCGCGCATTCCTGACAAAAACAACATCTACCATATAAACAGAGGGTCACCATGATTTTAAGCCATGAACAAAAAATGATTCAGGATATGCTGCGCAGTTATGCACAGGAAAAGCTTAAACCAACTGCAGCGGCACGTGATAAAACTGCTGAATTCCCTGCAAAGGAGTTAAAAGAACTGGGTGAGCTAGGTGCTTTGGGCATGACCGTTGCAGAAGAATGGGGCGGTGCAGGTTTAGATTATGTATCTCTCGTTTTAGCCTTAGAAGAAATTGCTGCGGGTGATGGTGCAATTTCAACGATTGTGAGTGTGCAAAACTCATTGCCATGCGGAATTACACAACGCTACGGCACAGAGGCGCAAAAACAAAAATATTTAACTAAACTGGCAACAGGCGAATGGTTAGGCTGCTTTTGTTTAACTGAACCACAAGTCGGCTCTGATGCCAGCGCGATTGAATGTAAAGCTGAAAAAGATGGAGAGGATTGGGTTTTAAATGGCACCAAGCAGTTTATCACCACAGGCAAATATGCAGATGTTGCTTTAGTTTTTGCTGTAACGGACAAAACTGCGGGTAAAAAAGGCATTTCCTGCTTTTTAGTCCCGACGAACACACCAGGTTATATCGTGGCACGTTTAGAAGACAAAATGGGACAGCACTGTTCCGATACCGCCACCATCGTGTTGGAAAACTGCCGTATTCCTGCAGAAAACCTATTGGGGCAAGAAGGTGAAGGCTACAAAATTGCACTCTCTAATTTAGAGTCGGGGCGTATTGGTATTGCCGCGCAATCGGTGGGTATGGCGCGAGCAGCTTTAGATGCAGCCGTGGACTATGCCAATGAGCGTAAAGCTTTTGGAGTTGAAATTGTGCAACATCAGGCAGTCGCGTTTCGCTTGGCAGATATGGCAACACAGATTGAAGCTGCACGACAGCTTATTCTACATGCCGCAAGCCTCAAAGATGCAGGCTTACCGTGTTTAAAAGAAGCATCTATGGCCAAGCTTTTTGCTTCAACCATGGCAGAGCGTGTGTGTTCAGATGCGATTCAAATACATGGGGGCTATGGCTATGTATCTGATTTTCCAGTTGAACGTATTTACCGCGATGTGCGCGTTAGCCAAATTTATGAAGGTGCATCCGATATTCAGCGTTTGGTGATTGCACGTGAAGTGACTAAGCGTTAAAGCTGAGTATCTAAAACTTTAGTCGGTGTCCAAAGCTTGCAAGGTTATTGCAGGATGTGGAAATTGAGAAAATGTTCAAATCATGTTTAGCTAACTTGATTGAAAAATACGCGAAGATCATGTCGTGATTGCGTTGCATGATCGACTTCAACACAGCAAACCTAATTTAAATTTTAAAGAGCGATTCAATCCTAACTTGTAAAAACGGTTAAAACAATAACGCATATTGCTGCAAATGAATTGCAGTGTCATCAGTTTAAGACGGAGCTTAAAAGAATGAAAACTTTGCAAGAGGCATATCAACAGTTTGATATTGAGCAACTGATTCAAACCCAATTGGCAGGAACGCCAACGGCACTTAATGCCTATGAAGAATGTTGCGGACGCTATACGGGTACTCAACAAACTGCCTTAATTTGGGAAGGCAAACACGGTCAAACTGCATCGTGGACATTTGATCAACTGGCAGAAGCATCTGGAAAATTGGCAAATTATTTTACTCAACTGGGCTTAAAAGCAGGTGATTGTATTGCAGGATTATTGCCGCGTACGCCTGAATTGTTAATTACGGTTTTTGCCACATGGCGCATTGGGGCAGTGTATCAGCCTTTATTTACAGCCTTTGAATCTAAAGCGATTGAGCACCGTATTCAAACTGCAAAGACGCAGCTCATTGTGACCAATACTGAGCAGCGTCCAAAACTAAATGCCTTGTCTAATGTGAAAATTTTAACTGTGGACGCAGCAAATCAAGCTCAAAACCATGATACAGATTTTTGGCAAGTTCTAAGCACTCAAGACACTTACTTTGAAACCGTGTATCGCAGTTTTGAAGATGATTTTCTGATGATGTTTACATCAGGCACTACGGGTTTAGCTAAATCTGTACCTGTGCCTTTAAAAGCCATTGTGGCATTTAAAGGTTATATGCAGCATGCAGTCGATTTAAGAGCAGAAGATTCATTTTGGAATTTAGCCGACCCTGGTTGGGCTTATGGCTTGTATTACGGTATTACAGGGCCACTGAGTTTGGGGCATAGCATTATTATGGATGAACGTCCATTTAGTGTTGATCATGCACTGGAAATTATCCGTAAATATCAGGTGAGTAATTTAACAGGTTCACCAACCGCATTTAGAATGTTCTTTGGTTTTAAAGAAAAGTTTGATGGTGATATTCAACGACATCTGCGTGTGGTTAGCAGTGCAGGCGAGCCGCTCACACCAGAAGTGATTCATTGGTTTAAGCATGATTTACAAGTCAATATTTATGATCAATATGGACAAACCGAATTGGGGATGGTGATTGCCAATCATCATGCACTGGAACATCAGAAAAAAGTAGGTTCTGCGGGTTATGCTATTCCCGGACATCGTTTCGCGGTTTTAAATGCACAGCATCAGGAAGTCGCTCACGGCGAAATTGGCACACTTGCACTGGATGAATCACAATCGCCTTTAATGTGGTTCAAAGGTTACGATGGGGATGACCGTAAATCATTTGTGGGACAGTATTATTTAACGGGTGATACGGTACGTTTAAATGAATTTGGTGGGATTGATTTTATTGGTCGTGCAGACGATGTCATTACAACTTCGGGTTATCGTGTCGGGCCTTTTGATGTAGAAAGTACTTTGCTTGAATGTGAGGAAGTGCTTGAATCCGCAGTAATTGGTAAGCCAGACCCAGAGCGTACAGAAGTGGTAAAAGCCTTTGTGGTGTTAAAAAATCAATATCAACCAAGCACTGCATTGCAGGAAAAGCTGCAACAGTATGTGCGTTCACGCTTATCGAAACATGCCTATCCTAAAGAAATTGAATTTGTCAGCAGTTTGCCTAAAACATCCAGTGGAAAAATTCAGCGTAATTTATTGAAGCAACAAGAAATTGCAAAACAAAATGCTTTTAAAAAAGTGAGCTAAATTCAGCCAATAGGCCCTGTTAATTATTGCGCCATAAGAAAAACGCCATTCATACAGATTGGCGTTTTTTTAAATCTGTATTCTTTATTTAAACCACCCGATTATGCAAGCACGAACTCAATCGATAGAAAATGTGTGCATCATATTGGTGATGTGATATTTTCAACTTTATGCTGACACAATGAACAAGGCTGCATGTACTTCGATTACGATAAAAGCATGTAGGCAGCGCAATACATATTGGGGGAGAACATCATGGTAACAGCTCATTTAAATTTCACGCAGCCGTCAAAGCGGATATTTACGAAGTCGATATGGATGGGCGCAGCTTTACTGTTGTGTGCCTCTGGCAGTTATGCACAAAACTGGAACCCAGCGCCAACTGCTGAAAGTACAGCCTATTCCAGCTATCCAGCAGCAAAAACGCCACAAAAAAATTATGCAGTCTTTGCCGAATACGCCAATTTTGAAGCAGATTTTGACAGTGGCGATACAGTAGAACTAGATGGTTTTGCTTTGGGTGTTTCCACCACGCCACATCGCTCAGGTTTTTATGGCAGATTGGAATTCTTAAAAAACAATGAATACGATTTGGATTATTATGAATTCAATATGGGCGGGAATTTAAACCTGATCAGCTATCATGGTTTTTATTTCAATACATACGCAGGTCTAGGTTATAGCGGCGCAAGTTCAAAGCTGCTTGCCAATGATGTCAATTTTGTCACTTTACCTGTGGGCGTAGAAGTCGGTTTGAACTTTGTTCCTGATTTCTCGATTTACGCCACTGCCGGTTATAAATGGTTATATGACAGCACCTCGAATACCACCTGTAAAGATGGGACAACCTCAGACAAAGTCGGGAATACGGCATGTTATTGGAATGGTGGAATTGCTTATTATAACGAATATATAGGCGATGCCGATGGCGTTACTTATAACGTAGGCATGCGGATGCACTTTTAAGCAAGTCGTTGCACATCTCCCATCTGTGCAAATACGCAACAATTCAACCGCCGTCATGGAGGTTTGCTTTGAATAACCGTTATACTTGGCGTTTTGGTTTTGCAGAATAGGGCATTTTCTTGGAAAGCATATTCGATACTCAGTTGGAATTGAGCGATGCAGAAATGCATCTATATAGCCGACAAATTTTATTGGATGGCTGGGATATTGAAGCCCAAGAAAAATTAAAACTGGCCAACGTACTTGTTGTGGGGTGTGGCGGGATTGGCTGTTTAAGCGCAGAATTACTAGCGCGTGCAGGCGTAGGTAAAATCACTCTGATTGATGCTGATGTGATTGAAACCAGTAATTTGCAACGACAAATCGCCTATACCCCCGCAGATTTAGGCTTTTATAAAGCCGAAATTCTCGCAAAAAGATTAATGCAAATTAATCCTTATATCGAGATTGTTTGTTTAACCACGCTGTTAGATGCGCAAAATGCAGGCACTTTAGTTGCCCAACAAGACCTAGTTTTAGATGGTTGTGATAATTTCAGTACCCGATATTTGGTCAATCAATATTGCCGACAATTGAATGTACCTTTACTCAGTGCCTCTGCCATTGGTTTTCAAGGGCAAATGTTCATGGTCGAAGGTGATTCTGCTTGCTATGAATGTCTGTTCCCGAAAGAACAACATGCCAATGAGAGTTTGCGCTGCGCTGACAGTGGCGTATTGGCAACCACTCCCAACGTCATGGCCAGTTTACAAGCGCATCATGCCTTATTGTACTTGGGTTTAGGCAACACCGCGCTGAAACAAAAGCTATTACTTTGGGATGGTTTAAGCATGAAACAACGCTTATTGTCGTTTGATCAAGACCACAACTGTCCAGTTTGTCAGGCAAGATAGCCTTTTTACTTGGCAATTTTTTGTTAAACTCTCACTACTTTAATATGACTCAGACATGATGAAAAATAATATCTGGTTAGATGGTTTACGTTCAGTTGCTCGCATGGGTGAAACTGCCGTAGTGGCAGCCAAAGCAGGCATTAAATATGCCACTGAAAAGCCAAGTAATGCCAAACTCATGCGCGAAACATTTGAATCTTTAGGTTCAACCTACATTAAACTTGGGCAGTTTATTGCCAGTACACCGTCATTGTTCCCGCGTGAATATGTCGAAGAGTTTCAAGGTTGTTTAGACCAAACTCCAACTTTACCGTTTAGCTATGTGCAGCAAGTATTGGCATCTGAATTTGCAGGGCGCAATTTAGATGAAATATTTGCCTCAATAGATGAAAAGCCTTTAGCTTCAGCATCTATCGCACAAGTGCATGCTGCAAAATTGGTAAGTGGAGAAGATGTGGTGATTAAAGTGCAAAAACCGGGTGTAGAAACTATTCTCTATACCGATTTAAACGTCTTGCACTGGGCGACTAAACTGCTCGAAAAAGCTGTACCTAAAGTCAAATTTGCGTCATTGGCCGATATTGTCGAAGAAATCAAAACCCGTATGGTGCGTGAAGTCGACTTTATTGAAGAAGCACGTAACCTAGATGATTTTATTAATTATCTGAATTTAACCCAAAATACAAAAGCCACTGCACCTAAGGTCTATCATCAATATTCCACCCGTCGCGTATTGACCATGCAGCGTTTGTATGGCGTACCTTTGACCGATTTTGACGTGGTGAAACAAGTATCTAACGATCCATCGCAAGTGTTGATTACTGCCATGAATACATGGTTTGGTAGCTTGATGATGTGTAACAGTTTCCATGCCGATTTACACGCAGGCAACCTGATGTTGCTTGAAGATGGGCGTGTCGGCTTTATTGATTTTGGTATTGTCGGACAGCTAAATCCTGAAGTGTGGACTGCTTGTATGGCCTTTATGGATGCCTTGCAAAATACCAACTACACGCTTATGGCGGAAAATATGCTCAAAATGGGCATGACTGACACGCAAATTGATACTCAGGTTTTGGCAGCAGATTTAGAGCGTTTATTTAGTGGCGTATTGCTGGCTGATCCTCAAGAATTGCTGACTTCTAACCCTGCAGATTTAAATGACATCATGCTTGATATGGTTGCTGTGGGTGAGCGTCATGGGATTCGTTTCCCACGTGACTTTGCTTTACTGTTCAAGCAAATGTTGTACTTTGACCGTTTCATGCGCGTTTTAGCACCTTATACCGATATTTATGCCGATCAACGACTGCAGATGGTACAAAGTATTGATCCGAATTTGTTGTTAAAGCATTAATTATCCATATTGGGCGAATCAAGCCTTCTGGTTGCATATTTTAAAGCCACCGATCTTTTGTTTTATGAGTTCAATGTGGCTTTAAAATACGGCAAATATGCCTTTCAATAGACAGAGATAGAAGGATTTAAAATGAAATATAGAGTGTGGTCATGGATGCAATTATCATTGAAGGCTTAAAGGTAGAAACAGTCGTCGGCTGTTTTGCATGGGAGCGTCAAATTCAACAACCACTCATGTTGGATTTGATTATTGCCACCAATTTAAGCCAAGCTGCAGCTTCAGATGAGTTGCAAGACACGCTCAATTATGCAGAAATTTGCAGCATTTCAGCGCAAGTGATTCAGCAGGCTGCGCCCAAATTGATTGAGCATGCCGCACAATTGGTATTGGATGCACTTTTTACGACTTTTGCCGCCATTGAATCCATTACCATCACCATTCGCAAACCTGCCATTATTCCAGAAGCCAATTCTGTAGGAATTCGTCTTGAACGCCACCGAAACGATTTTTGCCCTCGCTCTGGCGAGTAACTGCGAAGCACCGCGTCAGTTTAAAAATGCCTATCAGCAAATTGCTGCATTGGGTGAAGTGCATTTTTCGCACATTTATCTGATTCCATGCCGTGATGGAATTGGTGCAGACTATTGGAATTCTGCTTGTTTGCTAAAAAGCCGTTTAAGCTTTGAGCATCTAAACGTCATCCTTAAGGAATTGGAAGTTGCAGCAGGGCGTGTGCGTCCATCGCATGATATTCCGCTGGATATTGATATTATTGCGTGGGGTGAAAATTTAGCTCAAATGCAATTCAATCCGAAAAAACTGCCACTGGCTTTAGATGTTAAAATTCCAATGTGGGATATTTGGCAAGATGAGGCTTTTGTGCATCCAGAACATGACTACCCAATTGTGAGTTGTGAAGAATAAATCAGCCAATAAAAGGGGTAGATTCGTACTACACATCTTTAAATTTTGGCTGTGATCTGTGATCTCGTTTCGGTTAACATCACCGTGTCATATCTTTCTGATATATTTGTATGAAAAACCATCAAAAACAATATTTTTCTGTATTTATACGGCTTTGCACTTAAAAAATATCCACAAAATCT
Organism: Acinetobacter sp. SwsAc5; assembly: GCF_013391485.1. Taxonomy (NCBI): domain Bacteria; kingdom Pseudomonadati; phylum Pseudomonadota; class Gammaproteobacteria; order Moraxellales; family Moraxellaceae; genus Acinetobacter; species Acinetobacter sp. SwsAc5. Next base: position 57,840 of record NZ_JACAXD010000002.1, on the reverse strand, counting down.
GCGGATAAATCTTGGGATAACTCAAAATCGGCTCTTTCTCTGTTATTTTTTGATCGTTTTAATCGAGATGTTTTCTATTCCAATGACATAAAAAAACGCCCACAATTGTGAGCGTTTAAGTGTTATCAATTCATTAAATATAATAACTGGTCTTGGTCATGAGCTTGGAAATCGCAGTCATGGTCAAACGTACAGGTACAGGCAAATCTACACCACCTGCTTTGAGCGCCGTATCGCGATGATGCAATTCATCTTCATTCATTTGGACTAGAATTTTACGTGAACGATCATCTTGTTCAGGCAATTGGCTAATATGATGTTCTAAATGCAAGCTGACTTGACGTTCAGTTTCTGCCACAAAACCCAAACTGTATTTATCGCCCGCAATACCTGCAATTGCACCCATCCCAAAAGACAAGCCATACCATACAGGATTAAGCAAACTGGTGTGACTGTCTAACTCTTTTAAGCGGTCTTCGCACCACGCCAAATGGTCTTGTTCTTCAATTGCAGCCTGTTCCATTTCACGACGTACATTGGGCAATTTCGCAGTTAAAGCCTGACCGTGATATAAGGCTTGTGCACAGACTTCACCACTATGGTTTACTCGCATTAAGCCTGCAACATGACGTGCTTCACTCACAGCCAATTTGGTTTCAACCGTATTGCCCGGGTTTTCACGTTGAGCCGAAGTTGTGCCAGGTACTAAACTACGTAAGGCTTGGTCAAATGAATGAATAAACTTGTCGATGCCTGTGTAATGACGCATGAAATTAATCCTCCAAAGAGTCCTGTGCAGTATCTAACATTGGCTTGAGCTTTAACAAGAGCCAAAAGGTGAAAACAGCACTTAAAACAGCCGTAATACTAAATAAAATTTTTAAATCAATTTTTAAAATGCTTAAAATTAAAATCGAAAAAATGGCAGATGACACCATAAATACCGCATTTAAAATATTGTTGGCTGCGACCACACGTGCGCGGTGCGAGCGAGGGGAATAGGCTTGCATCATGGCATATAAGGGTACAATGTAAAAACCGCCACTAATGCCGAGTAAAGTGACTGCGCACATGACATGATAATAACTCCAGTCTTGCTGAAAGACTTCGGCTAAGCCCAATAGCGCACCTGTTTTTTCTGGTACAAAAGCCAATGCGCCTGCCAAATAAAAAGCAAAGACGGTTAAACCGACTGCGCCAATAGGCACCATTTTAATATTAACGTCTGTACCGCCTATTTTACGGCAGAGCAAAGAACCCACACCGATACCGACAGAAAAGAGCGTCAGTAATAAACTCACCACGTTTTCAGAAGCATGCAAGTTTTGTTGAGTGAGTTGTGGAATTTGGGTTAAATACGTTGCCCCATAAAACCAATACCAAGAGTTTCCAAGTAAGATCAAAAAAATCATCGGCAGGCTTTTGGCATATTTTAAAGTCTGGAAACTGGTACGGAAAAAATTCCAGTCAATTTGAATGTCGGGTGCCGTGACGCGCTGCGTCAGCACAAAACGACTTGAGGCATAACCAATTAGTGCAATAATCACCACAGTTAAGCTAATCCAGACTAAATTGCCTGCAGATACCGAAATCACTGCACCGCCTAAAATCATCCCCAATAAAATTGCAATGGATGTACCTGACTGGAAAATTGCATTGCCCGACATCAGTTCATGCGGTTTGAGTACTTCAGGCAAAATGGCATATTTGATTGGGCCAAAAAAGGTCGATTGTGCGCCCATTAAAAATAAGGCAATCAGCAATAGCCACAAATTTCCTAAAATAAAACCAACGGTACCAATCAGCATGATGACAATTTCAAGCAGTTTGATGGCACGCACCAATTGGGCACGTTCATACTTGTCTGCTAATTGTCCTGCGGTGGCAGAAAAAATAAAATACGGCAAAATAAACAACAAGGCTGCTAAATTATTCAAGGTGCTGACATTTGCAGATTGCTGGCTAATCAGACCATAGGTAAAGACTAAAAGCAGCGCTTGTTTATACACGTTATCATTGAGTGCGCCAAAAAATTGAGTGAGAAACGTCGGCAAAAAGCGACGACTCCTCAACAAATGTTCATTTTTTTCCATGCGTGATTAACTTCGTTTAGTTTTATTAAGAAATGTGACCGCTTGATATAATAGTACAGAAAATCATGTATGATGTTTCAAGTCTTTTCACTGATGAAAAAATCAAATAAATTGGTGTTTGTACGCGGGTTCATTGGGGTTTTTCCATAAAAATTAAATCAGTTTAGAGTTTTTTATGCTTGTAAATACAAACTTTAAAAAATCAGTACTGTGTTCCAGTATGCATGCAATTTTATGCTGGAATATGCCGAAAAAGCTCGGACTAAGTCTGTTTTTAGGTTTAGTTGCATCTTCAAGTTTTGCAGAAAGTCTTACTGTACCCAATTCAAACGCTCAGCTTGCTGAAAATCCTGTACCGCTACAGACTCCAACTGCAGAAGAAGCACAAAATTTAGCTGCAGAAATTAAACAACTGGCAGCAGCACAAGGTAAAGACAGTGCCCAAGATCTACAAAAAATAGAAGAAGCTTTAGAGCAAGCGCAAACACCTGAATTTAATAGTCTAGAAATGCTGCAACAGCAACAACAGGCAGGGGCATCTTTTGCTGAATTTCAGCCTATCGAATTTGAAGACTTAGAAGATTTACCCATTGCACCTGTAGATCAGGGGCTTGCCAATGAAATTTTTCAGGTGGCAGAACAAGCCAAACAAGAAGCGATGCTAGACCGCAATGGTCAAGTGCCAGAAACGTTGGTTAAAGACGCAACACAGCAGGAGCTACTGCAAATTGATCAAGCGCCTGTAAATGTCGATCAGCTCATAACCAATATTCAGGCAGACAGTAATTTTGTAGTGGAAGCCAATCCTAACGATACCTTAATGACTGAATTGGGCTGGATGACGCAGGTCGAAAATGCCGATAAACCCGGTTTTTTCAGACGTTTACTGTATAAAGTCCGTCCACCGCGTGAGCTAAACACAGCCAAAGTGCCGCGTATTAGTGCAGATGTAGTCATTACCGCAAATGGCGCCAATGGTACACAAAACTCAATTGGAGAAGTGTCGCCCGATGCTTATCGTACAGCGGTGGATCATTTAAGTGCCAATATTAAGGCCAAACTTTCCAGTTTTACCCAGGAATCTTTTGCAGATTTTCCATCGGCATTGCCGCAACTGCGTACGTTGTCAAATCAGGCTGCGCAGGCGGTGGGTTTTTATAATGCCGAGTTTAAGTTTGAAAAACTCAGTGATAGCCGCGTGCGTGTGCAGGTTGTGCCAAATCCACCTGTGGCGATTAAACAGCAAAATATTGAATTTACAGGTGAAGGACAATACGAGGCACAATTTCAGGTTATTGGTGTCTTGCCTGATCAAGAAGTAGATGATGTGTTTAATCATGGTTTGTATGAGCAAACCAAAAAACGAATTACCGATGCCGCTTCAGATAACGGTTATTTTGACAGTTACTGGCGTTTGCATGACGTTAAAGTCGCTCAACCTCAAAATACAGCCGATATCAATTTACGTTATGAAACAGGCGAGCGTTATAAACTCGGTAACGTCGAATTTCGTATGAGCGATCCAAACCAAGAATTCCCGCTAGATATGGATATTCTGCAAAGTATGGTCACTTGGCAGGACAATGCCGACTATACTTTTTGGCGTGTGAATGGTTTGGCCAACAACCTCACCAACTCGCGTTATTTTAACTACACCTTGGTTGATACAATTCGCCCTGATCCTGTCGAGTATCCTTTGGAATTACCGCCTGATATTCAGGCTTTGGTCGATCAACAAAAACTCTCTGTTTACGATGCCACAGTCGTCGATCAAAAACGGGTGGTGTCATCTCAGGAAGTGACGCAATCTGTGGTGAATGAAGCTGAGTTTGCAGGCACAGAAGAAGGTGCGAGCAACGATAAGCTGCGCATGCTACAAGCACAGCAAGAAGACAAACAATCAGAAGAAGAACGCTTAAAACAACAGGCACGTATCGACAAAAAAATTCCTGTGATTGTGACTTTAAATGCAGACCGCTTAAATAGTGCCGAAGTCGGTGCGGGTTACGGAACTGACACAGGCGTACGTTTGCGTGGGCAATATCGCCGTGCCATTGTCAATAAACGTGGTCACTCTTTCGATGCCAACTTGGAGCTTTCACAAATTCGTCAAGCCATTGATGGACGCTATAACATTCCTTATAACCATCCACTGAATGATTATGTCGCGTTGGTTGGCGGTTATGAGCGTGAAGAACGTGACGATGTTGCACAAGGTGGCGGCTTGATGATTGAATCTGCGGTTGCAGGTGTAGACCGTGTGATTAAAAACCCAATGGGCAGTTGGCAACATACTTTTGGCTTGCGTTATCGACTGGATCGCTTAACTGAAGATGGCACTGTATTTTTGGAAAAAGTGCCTGATGCCTTTATTGCCAATGGTGATGTCGAGCAACAATCGTTATTGCTTGGCTATGAAGTTTCACGTACCGACAGTAACCGTCGTGTTAACCCAAGCAAAGGTTTCCGCCAAATTTATAAAATAGAACTGGGGAGTGAATCACTGCTCAGCGATGCAGATTTAGCCATTCTAAATGCAGGTTGGCGTTTTATTTATTCATTGGGTGAAAATGACGATCATCAGTTTGTCGGACGCAGTGACTTAGGTTATATCTACACCGAAGATTTTAATAAAGTGCCTTATAATTTGCGTTATTTTACTGGTGGTGACCAGTCTTTACGTGGCTTTGACTACAAGTCTTTAACACCACAAATTGAAGGCTTTAAAATTGGAGGTCAGGCTTTGGCGGTTGGTTCATTAGAATATAACTATCAATTTAAAGAGGGGTGGCGCGCAGCAGTATTTAGTGATTTTGGTAATGCTTACGATAAAGACTTTAGCAACGACACCGAATATAGCGTAGGTTTGGGGGTACGTTGGGCATCACCAATTGGCCCAATTCGGATTGATGTGGCTTCTGGTATTTCAGATGATAACCATCCAATCCGTTTACATTTCTTTATTGGCTCTCAACTATAAATTTAAGACTTAGAGAACATTATGGCTGAAGTTGAACAGCAACCAGAAACTCCAGTAACGCCACCTAAAAAGCGTCGAATACTCAGGAGTGTTTTACTGTCACTGCTGTTGATGCTGGTTTTATTGGTGTCCGCTTTGGTGGTGATGTTCTCAACAGACCGTGGCTCAAAGTTCTTATTAGACAGCGTATTGCAGCGCCAAGAAATTATTCATTATGAATATGAAGGCGGTAATTTATGGCGCGGGATTATTCTGCGCAATATCATCGTCAGTTTAAAACCTGTTGATGTCAAAATTGACCGTGCCGATGTCATTCTTGGTTGGCGTGCCATTTTAGATAAAGAAATCCATCTCAATCGTGCCGATGTGCGTAATCTGCGGATTTATCCGAAAGGCCCACCAAGTGATGATCCATTCAAATTCAATGAAATTCGCTTACCTTTTGTTTTGCGTTTAGACACTGCCGATGTCGATCATTTATTGATTCAAACCGCCTCTGGTACGCAGGTCGATTTTTACGATATTGATTTAAATAATGCCTTGTGGTCGGGTACAGAACTGAAATTTGAAGATTCCAATATGGATATGGGATATTTGAATGTACGCAATGCCACAGGCGATATGAAATTTGAAGGTAAATATCCGCTTAATGTGGTGGGTGATTTAAATATTCCCTCTTTACATGACAGCTTAAATATTCACGATATTAAAGTAGTAGGCAAAGGCACACTCGACACGATTCAGGCGGGTGTTGCAACAAATACGCCTGATTTGCTCACGGGATGGGTAGTGTTGCATCCAATGCGTAAGCAAGTGCCAATGTTTGGTGAGTTACAATTTAAAAACTACCGTTGGCCTATTTTGACCGAGCAGGAACTTTTTACCCAAGCAGGTGCAGCTAAATTTAAAGGCGATATCAAGCGTTTAGATATTGATGTCAATACGGATTTGAGCGGTAAACACATCCCTAAAGGTCAATATACAGGTCTGATGTATACCGATTTAGTTCATCAACTGAATATCAGTAATTTAAATGCACAACTTATGCAAGGTGCTGCCAATGTAGCGGGCATTGTCAGTTGGGATAAAAAAGTCAATTGGGATTTAACAGGACGTCTGGATAAAATTAATCCTAAAGATCCACTAATTCCTCAAGTGGTCAAAGACTTTTTACCGCCAAGTTTAGATGCCAATTTAGCATCTAAAGGTCATTTGGAAAAAGGCACACACTTAACTGCACAAGTCGATTTTGACCAATATGAAACTTGGAATTTAAAACTCGATCAAAAACCTGCGCAGGGCAAAGCGGCAAATCCGATGTTGCTTGATGTGCGCTGGAACAACATAGACCGTGCTGTGCCGTATGTGGGTTGGTTGAAAAGTGAATCGGGTGATGTGCAATTGGCCTTGGTAGAAGGTCAGCAAGATATTTTTGTGGCGAGTAAAGTCAGCACACATGAAAAAACCATGTTACCTGCGGGCATGTACCAAGCCAAATTGAATTTAAAGAATAATCGTTTAAATATTCCTAATTTTAAATTTGATACTGCAGATAGTCATTTGGCAGGCAGCGCCGTCATTGATTTACCAACTGATAAACGTCAGTTGAAATGGAATGCGGTATTGGCTGCGAAAAACTTTAATCCGCAAAGTATCAGCACCGCAGCACCTGTTAATGTGTTAAATGGGCAGTTTAAAGCCAATGGTTTTGCATTGCCGAATCAGCAAATTATTCATTTGAAAGATATTAATTTGACAGGGCGTTTGGTCAATCAAAATGAAAACGTACATTTAACTGGGCAAAGCACCATCGCTTTATTGTTCCATGATGTGAAAGCTGGTGGTGGCTTTAAAAGTTTTGCCGTGAATTATGATGGTGGGTTAAATGCCAGTGCCATTCAAGGCAGTGAAGGACATTTAAAACTAAAATTATCGGGTACGCAGGAACTAATTAAAATTAGCGACTTACGCCATAATGGTGTTGCAGGGCAAATTGTGGCGGATGGTTTGCTGCATTTGAATCAGGGGGTGAGCTGGAATTTAAACGCTTCTTTAATTCGCTTTAAGCCGCACTATTTTGTGTCCAGTGTACGTGGTGAATTATCGGGCAATATTCGCACTCAAGGTATTTGGTCAGACACTCAAAAACGGATCAACATTGAACGTCTGAATTTGGCAGGCATGCTCAATAATAAACCTGTACGTGGTACGGGGAATTTAGCCATGTTGATTGATGCTAATCAAAAAGGCTTTTTACCACAACAGTTTGAAGCCAATAATCTATTTTTGTCTTATGCCAAAAATCAGTTACAAGCAACGGGGAATGCACAAAATCTGCGTATTAAAGTCAATGCGCCTGCTTTATACGAAATCTATTCAGGTTTACGTGGACGTGCGTATGGCTATATCAATGTGCAGTCGCAGCCACGCTTACAAGCCACTGCCAATTTCGCTGTTGATCAGTTCAGTGTAAATAATATTTTCAGCGTGCGTAAATTGCGCCTACAAGGTGAATTGCCAACCTCTGAAAATACGCCAACGCTGATGACGGCATCCATGGAAAATTTACGCAGTGGCAACCGTGGCATCGAGCAAGGGCAGATTTCTTTAGCAGGTACACGTCAGGCACATATTTTAAAACTAGAAGCCGAAAATAAGCTGAGTAAGTTTTATGTACAATTGGCGGGTGGTTTAAATGCACAAAATGATTGGATGGGACAAATTCAGAAAGGAGATTTTGACTCCTTAAGAACCCACTTGGCACAGCGCCAAAACGCAGCCGTGATTTATCAACATAGAACCAGTGAGTTGTATGTTGGTGCGCATTGTTGGATGAGTCAGCAAAGCCAATTGTGTTTTGATCAACCTATTCGTGTGAGTAAAACCAAAGCCAATGCATCATTTGTGACTCAAAACTTAGACTTAAATGACTTTTCTGCATTTATGCCTGAAGGTTTGGCGATTACAGGCAAGGTTAATGGGTATGCCAAAGCGGCGTGGGCAAAAGGACAGAAGCCAAAAATTGATGCACATTTGGTCACGCGTGATGGCGTCATTGGACTTGCTGCGGACGATCCACAAGATATAGGCTCAACCTTGCGCTATGAACAAGTGGCTGTGGTCGCAAAAAGCATTGCCGAAGGCTTGAAATTACGCATAGATGTGAAAACACCTGAAATTGGTACAGGTTATGCCAATGTGCTGATTGATCCTTACACTAAAAACATGCCAATGCGCGGTGAAATTGCCTTTGATCAGGTACAACTTAAAGTTTTTAAACCGTTTATTGCCGATGTGCGCTCAATGGCAGGCATTTTGTCCTTTGCTGGCAAGATCAATGGGACTTTAACTTCACCATTGCTCACAGGTGAAATGCGCCTTAAAGATGGTGCGATCAGCATGATTTCGTTACCTGTAAATCTGACCAATGTGCAGGTCTATTCCTCTATCCGCCAAGATCAAGCCAGCATTAATGGCGCATTTAACAGCGGTGGTGGTGTAGGGCGTTTAACGGGCAGTGTGGATTGGAAAAATGATCCGCGTATTCAGTTAAATTTAAACGGTAAAGACTTATTAATTCGTCAAGCACCGCTAATTACTGCAATGATTACGCCAGATGTATCCTTAGATGTTTTACCTTTCCAGAAAAAACTGAGTTTAAAAGGACGTGTAGATGTACCTCGGGCTTTAATTTCTATGCCTGAAGTGTCTGCACCTGTGGTTAACGTGTCTTCGGATGTGCGTGTGGTACATGAAGGACAAGATCAACTGGCATTATTACGTTCAGCTCGTCCATGGGATATTCGTGCCGATCTTGAATTGAATTTGGGTGATCGGGTCATTTTCCAAGGTTTTAATAGCCGTATTCCACTGATTGGACGTTTGTATTTATCTCAACGTGGTTTAGAAACTGCGATGCGTGCCAATGGTGCGATTGGGGTCAGCCAGCGTGTGAAAATTGAAGCCTATGGACAAAGTCTGGATTTGAACCGTGCCATTGCGCGTTTTAATGGCCCAATTTCTAACCCAACTTTAGATATGGATGCCAATAAAAATGTACAGGGCAGCATGGTCGGCTTTAGAGTTACAGGCACAGCCAGCAGTCCGAACATTCAAGTGTATAACGATGCAGGCTTATCTGAACAAGAAGCATTAAATGCTTTGATTACAGGTCGTATCAATGAAGGTACCAGTGGTTTGAGTCAGACTGAAAGCTTTAAGTCAGACGTCAACAATACTATTGCAGCGGCAGGTATTAGTATGGGATTGGGTGGTACACGTGCCTTGACCAATCAAATTGGACGTACATTCGGTTTAAGTGGTTTGGCACTTGATGCCCAAGGTACAGGCGATGATACCCAAGTCAGTTTGACGGGTTATATCACCCCAGACTTGTTTATTCGTTATGGCGTGGGGGTTTTCACACCTGTCAATAAGTTGACTTTGCGTTATCAAATGAATAAACGACTGTATTTGGAAGCTAGCCAAGCTTTAGAACGCGCCGTGGATATTTTCTATAACTGGCGCTTCTAACAGCAACCTCACTAAAAAGTACGTTCAACCAGAGCGCATTTTTTAAGCTTGTGCATGGATAGTTTCGTATTTATGCCAACTTTTGATTATCATAAGCACAACAGGAGAGCTTCAATGAAAAAGATTTTGGTGGTGACTGCAGTGCTTGCATTAATGGGCTGTGCAGAAAAGAAACCCTTAACCCCTGAAGAACAATGGCAAGGCTATTGCCGAAGTGTTGGCAATGCTGCGCGTACCATCATGCTAGATCGTCAAAATGCGATTGAAAAAGAACGTGCGATTGAGCATGCCAATAAAATTGAAGATGACATTACTCGTAATTTTATTTTAGAGATTATTGAGCAAGTCTATGCATTGCCACTTGAAGAAATTAATGGTGATGTTGATGCGGCACGTGAAAAAGTCCGTACGCAATTTACTGAAAAATGTATCGCGACACCGCATGATAAAATGCCTGATTACAAGCCGTTCTAAAAGAACGGTTTTTTTATGAATTAAAATTGAAATATGTTTTGTACTTCTACTATCTTTTATCAAAAAATAGCCTAAGTGAATCAAACGTCTAAAACTAAAATAAATAACAAATAAATTGTGACAAGTTCTAAATCTTAAAACTGGCAAAGCTTATCTTTTTCATGAATAATTAAAAACATAACAAAAACAGTAGGAGCGCATAATGGAAGTGGTTGCTTACCTGCATAATGCAGATTTGCTCTTAGAAGATGAACAAGGTGTCGCGGTAATTGGCGGTAGTCATTATGTTTTAAGTTTAGGTGATCGGGTGTATTTACGTCAGCAAATTGATGCACCTGCAAAGATATATCAAGTTCAAATTTCATTTACCAGTGCAGAACACTGTATGCTGCATGAAGATGAAATTCAACTCAAGTTTGAAGGTAGTCGCGAACAATTACAGCACTATCTTCAAGCTACGACAGTACACTAAGGTGGAATATCATTCATTCATTAGAACAGGCAACATGAGCGTTGCCTTTTTTACGAGTTAAACTTTAGGCGAAAAGTTAGTGTACATACAGACAAAGTTAAAATTAAGTCGTGTTTTGCCTGTAAATTGAACAATATGCGCATCATTTAGTTATAAAATAATGGGCATCACAAAGAAACACTTTAGTTGCATTAACTTTTAACCGGAAGTTTAGTAAAATTTTGCAGTCCATATTGTTTGTGATGCTTTAAAAGCAGGAATTCACAAATAATTTTTTAAAAAAGAGGAATAACACCGTGCTAGAAGCTTACCGCCAACACGTTGAAGAACGTGCCGCACTCGGAGTCCCACCGAAGCCACTTGATGATGTGCAAACAGCTGCATTAGTTGAATTATTAAAAAATCCACCAGCAGGCGAAGAAGCTTATTTGGTTGATTTGATTGAAAACCGTGTACCTGCAGGTGTTGACCAAGCGGCATACGTTAAAGCTGCTTTCTTAGCTGCTGTAGCAAAAGGTGAAGCAACCTCTCCACTCGTTTCTAAAGAGCGCGCAGTTTACTTACTAGGTACAATGCTTGGTGGTTATAACGTAGCACCTTTAGTAGAGCTTTTAGACAATGCTGAATTGGCTGGCTTAGCAGCTGAAGCATTGAAAAACACTTTGCTTGTATTTGATGCGTTCCATGACGTAGCAGACAAAGCAAAAGCAGGTAACGAAAACGCGAAAGCAGTTTTACAATCTTGGGCTGATGCTGAATGGTTCACTAGCCGTAAAGATGTACCTGAAGAAATCAAACTTACAGTGTTCAAAGTTACTGGCGAAACCAACACTGACGACTTGTCACCTGCACAAGACGCTTGGAGCCGTCCAGACATTCCATTGCACGCAAATGCAATGTTGAAAAACGTACGTGATGGCATCAACCCAGAAGTTCCTGGTGAAGTTGGTCCATTAAACCAAATCAAAGACCTTATCGCGAAAGGCAACCAAGTTGCTTACGTAGGTGACGTTGTTGGTACAGGTTCTTCTCGTAAGTCTGCAACTAACTCTGTACTTTGGTTCTTCGGTGACGAAATCGCGCACATTCCAAACAAAAAAGATGGCGGCTACTGCTTAGGCGGTAAAATTGCGCCAATCTTCTTTAACACAATGGAAGATGCGGGTGCTTTACCTGTAGAAATCGACGTTTCTAACATGAACATGGGTGATGAAATCACTCTTAAGATCGACCATGCTGCTGCTAAAGTAACAGCGTTCAAAGACGGCGCACAAATCGCTGAATCTGAACTTAAAACTCCAGTGCTTCTAGACGAAGTACGTGCAGGCGGTCGTATTAACTTGATCGTTGGTCGTGGTTTGACAGCTAAAGCGCGTGAAGCTTTAGGTCTTGCACCATCTACTTTGTTCCGTACTCCAGTACAACCTGAAAACACAGGCAAAGGCTTCACTCAAGCTCAAAAAATGGTAGGTCGCGCTTGTGGTCTTCCAGAAGGTCAAGGTGTTCGTCCAGGTACTTACTGCGAACCTAAGATGACTACTGTTGGTTCTCAAGATACAACAGGTCCAATGACACGTGACGAATTAAAAGATTTAGCTTGCTTAGGTTTCTCTGCAGACTTAGTAATGCAATCTTTCTGTCACACAGCTGCGTATCCAAAACCAGTTGACGTTCAAATGCAACACACGCTTCCTGACTTCATCATGAACCGTGGTGGTGTTTCTTTACGTCCAGGTGACGGTATTATCCACTCTTGGTTAAACCGTATGCTTCTTCCAGATACAGTAGGTACTGGTGGTGACTCGCATACTCGTTTCCCAATTGGTATTTCTTTCCCAGCGGGTTCTGGTCTTGTAGCGTTCGCTGCAGCAACTGGTGTTATGCCACTTGACATGCCTGAGTCTGTACTTGTGAAGTTCAAAGGTAAAATGCAGCCTGGTATCACTTTACGTGACCTTGTACATGCGATTCCTTACTACGCAATTAAAGAAGGTGACTTAACTGTAGAGAAGAAAGGTAAGAAAAACATCTTCTCTGGTCGTATCTTAGAAATCGACTTAACAGAAATGGAAACTGACTTAACCGTTGAACAAGCATTTGAATTGTCTGATGCTTCTGCTGAGCGTTCAGCTGCTGGTTGTTCTATCACACTTTCTGAAGAGAAAGTTGCTGAATACCTTCGTTCAAACATCACCATGCTTAAGTGGATGATTTCTGAAGGTTATGGCGATGCGCGTACTATGGCTCGTCGTGTTGAGAACATGGAAAAATGGTTAGCGAACCCATCACTTCTTAAAGCTGATGCTGACGCAGAATACACTAAAGTGTATGAAATTGACCTTGCAGACATCAAAGAACCAATCCTTTGCTGCCCGAACGATCCAGATGATGCAAAACTTCTTTCTGACGTTCAAGGTGACAAAATTGATGAAGTGTTCATCGGTTCTTGTATGACAAACATCGGCCACTTCCGTGCTGCTGGTAAGTTATTAGACAAAGTTCCTGGTGGTTCTTTATCTACTCGTCTATGGTTAGCGCCTCCAACTCGTATGGACGAGCGTCAACTTATGGAAGAAGGCTTCTACAACACTTATGGTAAAGCGGGTGCGCGTACAGAAATGCCAGGTTGTTCATTATGTATGGGTAACCAAGCACGTGTAGCACCGAACACAACTGTAGTATCTACTTCTACACGTAACTTCCCGAACCGTTTAGGTCAAGGTGCAAACGTTTACTTAGCTTCTGCTGAGCTTGCATCTGTTGCAGCGGTACTTGGTAAGTTACCAACACCAGAAGAATACCAACAGTACGCTTCTCAAATCGACAGCATGTCTGCTGACATCTACAAGTACTTGAACTTTGACCAGATGGAAAGCTACACAGACGCTGCTGCGAATGTAGACACCAAGAAAATTGCTGCTGCTCAGTTGACCTAAGTTAGGAAAAGCAAACGCAAGAGCAAATCTATGATTTGTTCGAGTGTTGAGCGATAAGCAAGATCAAATAAGGGCTGATTATTCAGCCCTTATTTTTATGCGTAAAATTTCAATCTAATAATGAATGACATTTAAAACAGCATAGATTGTGATATTTCAGCTTGCCTAACTGATTTAAAAATAGGGGCGCAAGCTATGAAATAAATTAGAATTTAACTTATTAAAACAATATAAATTTGCCTATCAATACCGTTTGTCATAAAATAATGTAAACTGCGTCACAAAATATGGTGGATTAATGCTGGTATTCAATTTTAATTATAATATTTGGTAAAAACTTTATTGAAATGAACTACTTAGTTTTAATTTTAATGAAATTGGATATTTTTTAATAACTTACTATAATGATTGTAAAATTATGTAATTAAAATGTGTCATATTATTAATGCATTGACCAATTAAAAAAATTTTGCGTCTCTCTTTAAATATGAAACTGGGTTGTTTTTATGAATTTAATAGAAACAGTTTTTGACTTTAAAGCGCTTTCAATGCAGCAGCAATCGTATTTTTTTGAAAAAATTTATCAATTCGATCAAAAAATCTTTCCAAATTCGAGTTTAGAAGAATTTAAAGCCTTTGTTTATGACCCCGATGCAATCGCAGTCATGGTTATTCAATATCATGATCGAGATCAAGTGGTTGGGCAAAATGTTATTCCTTTTATTTTGATTCATTATAATGAACAGCCTATGCATGTGGTCAATTCACGAGCGGGTTTTTTGTCTGAATATCAAAAACAAAATTTAACGATTCCAAGTGCAGTCAAAGCCATGTTGAATCGACGCTTAAAAAATCCATTTATTCCATTGTGGTTTGTGATTAGCATTAATCAACCGAAGATTTATTCTTTGTTTGCTTCGCGTTCTAAAAGTTTTTTCCCAAGAGTCGGGAAAACTATGCCTAAGGAATATCATGAAGTTTTGCAGCTTATGGCGGCACGGTATCCTGAAATTCAAAAGCGCGGTGAAGGCGTATATGTGCATGAAACTCATTCTCCAGCACGAAGTTTTGAGCAACTGATGCATTTGAGAATTCCGCAAGATGTACATTCCAATTTCTTTTTGCAGCACGCGCCTGATTATTTTGATGGTTGGGGCATTATGTGTATTTGTAAATTAGACGGTAAAACTTTATCTGAAACGGCACTCAATTTAGCACTAAACATAAAAGTAGATTAGGTGCTTATCACATCGAAAAACTGTAATCCTCTGTGAGTGTTATGGTGAACTTAAGCCGCAGTTGATTGGTTTGCGCAGTGACACGGTGTAGCTATCATCTTCACCAAAGTTTTATTGAGTGAAATAATGATCTTGATGTTTGCAGTTGCGACAAAATAAGGACACATAATTTTCTGCGTCATAATCGACAGTCAGTTCATCCGATCCGCAATGCATACAGCGTTTGAGTGAATAAAACTTAAGTCGTGCTTCAATTTTTCGCCAAGAACGCCACACAGGTTGAAAGAAAATCCTTTCGTCATAACCCAAAAAGCGGAAGAATAAAATTTCGCTCATATAGCTGAAAGGCAAATTAGGCGGGCGTGGCAGGGTAGAGGTCTCCCATTTTTCAGCCACTGACCGTTCTCGGTATTGCTGCACAGTCTTTTTCAGTAAATTGGTATTAATAAAGTTTTCATTACGCGGTTTGAGTGCTTTTTGTTGGTATAAAAATTCCAAAGCAGTTTGCACCAAGTAATAAATTTGCCCAACCGCCAAGACATCTAAAAGTCGGTAGCAAAAGCTCTGAAAACTATGGTTGCCCGCAATTTGTATTCCCCAAGTCCGACAATAAAATTGCATAAACTGCACAATCTCTTGATACAGCAATAAATACAGCGCATCTTTGACTTCATCTGCTGTTTTGAACGGTGTGCCCATACTCAGATTTTCATAAAACCAATAACGTAATTGTTGTGCAATGCTGAATAAGCTTGGTTCAGAATAACCATCTAAACGGACATTGATATAATATTGCTGCGCATTTTCCGCAAAATCTTTGGCAATTAATATTTGCTCTTTTAGCAAATGTTTGATCATGCCGTGCTGGAAAAAATAGTTGGGGGTAATATTTAAATACTTGATTTTTTCCCAATCTATAAATTCTTCATGTGGAATATGTTCCTGTGCATGCTGATCTAAAATACTCAATAAAAATAATTTATCTATAAAACGCAGCTGATTTAATTCGCGTTCAGGTGCATCCTGTTTTTTGAATTTTTGTTGTTCTTGCAAGCGGGTTTCCGCCATGATTTTTTTGCGTTGTTGGGTACAGCTTGCGCAATGACAGTTTTGTTGTTGGCTATTTTGAAAGATGCGATGTTCACAATGACTACATTGGTGAAAATTTAATTCCTGCTCATATTGTTCTGCTTCTACCCAATACATAGATGCCTGACACAAAGGGCATAATGTGCTTTCATCTAATTGTTTTTGCAGAATTTGTAGCATTGTGAAATAGAAGCTCAAGTAAATCGTGATATGTCATTATACATGGCTTGTGTACTGAAAGGTGGAAGCTTCTGTGCTTTTGATCATCATCAAAATTAGCCTGTGTTGGTCGTATTTGAAGTGAAGTTGCATATCAAAATATTAAATTTACGCGTAATAGCAATACAGGTATTGATTTAAACAGTCTGCTTTTATGTTACTTGTACAGGATTAATCCAGATAGGATTGAAAAGCTTGGGTTGAGCGCCCATATAAATCAGCATTGTTGAACAAGACTGAAATAGATTGTGCGCAGACAGATGTTGAAAGTTGTCGTATGATCATTGCAACTTTACAAAAACAAGCGCATCGCCACAAAGAATGAGGACAAGATGAATATTGCAGCAAATCCTATGGTTGAAGCCAGCCAAACTATCTATTTAAAAGACTATCAAAAACCTTCATTCTTGGTAGATGCTGTAGAGCTAGATATTCAAGTCTATGCAGATTACACCCAAGTGGGTGCAACATTGAAAATGCAGCGTCAGACTGCAGGCGATTTGGTGTTATTGGGCCGTGATTTAGAATTGAAATCTATTATTTTGAATGGCACGGAATTATCGGAAAGTGACTATCAATTAGATAGTGAGCAGCTTCGCATTGCAAATGCACCTGATCAAGTCACGTTAGAAACCATCGTGATCATTCATCCTGAAAGCAATACGCAACTTGAAGGCTTATATCAGGCAAGTTCTGATTTATTTGTTACCCAAAACGAGCCTGAAGGTTTCCGTAAAATTACCTTCTATCCTGACCGCCCAGACGTATTGTCGGTATTTACCACACGTGTTGAAGCCGATAAAAAATATCCTGTGTTATTGGCAAACGGCAACTTGTTAGAAACAGGTGAAGCAGGCGAAGGTCGTCATTATGCGATTTGGCAAGACCCGACCAAAAAGCCAAGCTATTTATTTGCTTGTGTGATTGGCGATTTGGCAGTCATGAAAGACCATTATGTGACATCTGAAGGGCGTAATGTTGCACTGGAAATTTATGCAGAAGAAAAAGACATTCCAAAATGCAAAATTGCTATGCAAGCGTTAAAACATTCGATGCGTTGGGATGAAGAACACTATGGTCTGCCGTATGATTTAGATAATTATATGATTGTGGCGACCAGTGCCTTCAATATGGGCGCAATGGAAAATAAAGGTCTGAATATTTTCAATACGTCATGTGTATTGGCCGATGAAGAATACACCACAGATGCCGCAATTATGCGCGTACAGTCCGTGATTGCGCATGAATATTTTCATAACTGGACAGGTAACCGTATTACTTGCCGCGATTGGTTCCAGTTGTGTTTAAAAGAAGGTTTAACGGTGTTCCGTGACCAATCTTTCTCTGAAGATTTACAGTCTGCCGCAGTACAGCGTATTGATGATGTGGCGGTGCTCAAAGCACATCAATTCCCCGAAGATTCTGGCCCGTTATCGCACCCGCCACGTCCAGATCATTTTGTAGAAATTAATAACTTCTATACCGCAACAGTCTATGAAAAAGGTGCGGAAATTAACCGCATGATGTCGACTTTACTCGGTGAAGAAAAATTCCGTAAAGGTAGTGATGAATATTTCCGTCGTCATGATGGACAAGCAGTCACGGTTGAAGATTGGGTCAATGCTTTAAGCGCAGGTTCAGGTGTCGATTTATCTAATTTCCTGACTTGGTACAATCAACCAGGTACACCAAAGCTTGAAGTGCAGGGCGAATACGATGCGGCTGCGCAGGTTTATCGTTTAAATTTAAAACAAAGTCTGAAAAGCAATGCCAAATATCCAAACTTAAAAGCATTGCCTATTCCTGTTGCATTGGCATTGTTCAATGCAGAAACAGGCGAGCAATATATTTTGCAGTCTGAAGCTTTGGTTGAAAACTCAGTAAAAGATGGTGTGTATTTGTTTGATCAGGCACAAGCAAGTATTGAATTTAGCGGTATAACTGCGCATCCCGTTGTTTCTTTATTGCGTAATTTTTCTGCACCTGTGAATTTAGAATTTAACTATTCTAATGATGAATTGGCATTTTTAATGCAGCACGAAACCAATGGCTTTAACCAGTGGCAGGCGACTCAGACTCTATTGGAACGTATTTTATTGGAAGAACATGCAGCAGATACTTATTTGCAAGCCATGAAAAATACAGTACCTGCTTTAATTGAAAAAGATCCTTTGTTGGCATCACGTATTTTTGATGTACCTTCTGAAGGCTATTTGGGCAGCCGTATTGATCAAAATTATCAACCTGAAAAAATTCAGCAACAACGCAATGCGCTGTTAGATACATTGGCGCGCGAACTTGGTGCATTCTGCAAAGAAACCTATTTAAGCCTTGATCCAGACATGCAGCAAGATTTCTCTCAGGCAATGGGTGTACGTGCTTTAAAGAATATCATGTTGGCGTTAATGGCACGTCAGGGCGATGCCGAAGCGTTTGAGCTGGCAAAGCAGCAATACCAAACAACTCGAAATATGTCTGAGCGTTTAGGGGCATTGCGTGTCTTGGTGTGGAATGATGCACCGCAAGCCAAAGCTGCTTTGGAAGATTTTTATACACGTTTTAAAGATGAAGCTTTAGCACTTGATCAATGGTTTATGGTTCAAGCTTCACATCCAAAAGCGACAGCTGAAACCATTCAGGCTTTAACTGCACATCCTGATTATGATTTGGGTACACCTAACCGTATTCGTTCAGTCAGTGGTGGTTTAAATAGCAACCCTGTGAATACATGGAGTTTTGGTGTTCAGCATTTTATTGACTTAGCCAAGTATTTAGATGAGAAAAACCCAATTGTAGGTTCGCGTTTATTGCAGGTGTTGTCGCGTTGGTACACTTTGGCAGAGCCACAACGTAGCCAAGTGCAAGCAGCGTTGCTAAATTTGCAGTCTGTGGTGAAATCTAAAAACGTGGTTGAAACCCTAAATGGTATGTTAGAGGTTTAAGCTAAAAAACTAAAAGCCATTTCATCAATTCGTTGAAATGGCTTTTTTGTGGCTGGAATATATTAAAAACAATTAAAGTTAGTCACAGCGAATTTGATAATCATTCCTGTAGTTGGTGTAAGTTTCATTTAATTCAGCAAGTAATTTTTTCTCGTTATATTGCCGATCTTCAGGTTTAGAATTTTTAAGTACAATTGGCATATATTCATGTTTGTAAATCTGCGTATATTCTTCACAAATAATATGTTTGCGCTCATCTGCAGAATAGTTATCTAAATCGCGAAGCAAGATTTCATTCATTTTGGTATTGATGAGATCGAGTTCATCAAACATGCTTGGGGCTTGATCTGACGGTTGGGATGGGGAACAGCCGAAAGTGATAAAGCTACATATCAGAACGTAAACCCACTGCTTCACATTGACCCCAATGATAAAAAATCAAATTTATATTATAGCCTTAAAAGCGTAAAATTTAAGTGAATAGTCAGTTTTATTGGCAGTGAAATCAATTGAATGACAGTGTGTCGATTTTGTGTATTTAGACAATATGGCTGACTTGGGAAATGCAGTTTTATGTGTTAGTTTTGATGAAAATGAATGTTTTTCTGCGCTGAATTTCTGCAGATGAGTATCTAAAAAATCACGAAAAATTGAGGCATGAAATGGCTAAACATTATGACTATTTGGTAATTGGGGCAGGAAGTGGTGGTATTGCTTCGGCCAATCGCGCGGCGCAATATGGTAAAAAATGTGCATTAATTGAAGTTGCAGATTTGGGCGGGACTTGTGTCAATGTGGGGTGTGTGCCTAAAAAAGTGATGTGGTATTCTGCGCAAATCGCCGATGCTATTCAAAAATACGGCCCAGATTATGGTTTTAATACTGAATTAAAATCGCATGATTGGAATACGTTAATTCAAAATCGTCAAGCTTATATTCAGCGTATCCATGCATCGTATCAATCAGGTTTAGCTAAAAACAATGTTGATGTGATTCAGGGCTTTGCTCGTTTTGTAAATGAAAAAACAGTTGAAGTAAATCAGCAGCAATACACTGCAGATCACATTTTAATAGCCACAGGAACTGAGCCAACACGTCCAGATATTGAAGGGGCAGAGCTAGGAATTGATTCAAACGGTTTCTTTGAATTGCAACAGTTACCAAAACGCACGGCAATTGTCGGTTCGGGTTATATTGCCGTAGAGTTAGCAGGTGTTTTAAATGCGTTGGGTTCAGAAGTCGGATTGTTTATTCGTAAGCAATTACCGCTACGTAGTTTAGATCAATTTTTAGGTGAAACATTACTTGAATGTATGCGTGATGAACATATCCAAGTGCATACGCAAGCCATTCCAAAGAAAGTTACTCGCCAAGCAGATCAGTCTTTGTTATTACACCTTGAAGATGGTTCACAGCACGAGGTTGATTGCTTGATTTGGGCAGTTGGACGTAAACCAAATACACAAGCATTGAACTTGGCTGCTGCAAATGTGCAGATTGATGAAAAAGGATATATCAGTGTAGATCAATTCCAAAATACTAGCCAAGCGGGTATTTATGCGGTGGGCGATATTATTGGAAAAATTGAGCTGACACCCGTTGCTGTTGCAGCAGGACGCAAATTGTCTGAGCGCTTATTCAACAATAAACCAAATGAATATTTAGATTATCAAAATGTTGCCACAGTGGTCTTTAGTCATCCGCCTATTGGTACGGTGGGATTAAGCGAAGCACAAGCCATTGAACAGTTTGGGCAAGATCAGGTCAAAGTCTATCAATCTTCTTTTACCTCAATGTACACGGCTGTAACTCAGCATCGTCAAGTGTCTAAAATGAAATTGGTCTGCGTTGGTGATGAACAGAAAGTCGTGGGCGTGCATGGTATTGGCTATGGCATGGATGAAATTTTGCAAGGTTTTGCAGTCGCGGTCAAAATGGGCGCGACCAAGCAAGATTTTGACAATACTGTCGCAATTCATCCAACTGCTGCAGAAGAATTTGTGACTATGCGCTAATGGAGTAGCGTAGTCGCACACAAAGAGTATGGGTTAAAAAAATCCATACTCTTTTTTATTTTTGAAATTTGTAGATAAAAAATCAGAAGATAAACGTCAGAAAGATAAAGTTTGTTATCGTTATTTAGTTAGCCTAATAAGAAACCCACCGAAGTGGGCTTGTGCGATCAAACACCATCCATTGTGTCTGGGGTAGATTATCTCACGAAAATGATTAAGGTTTGATTAAGAAATTTTTGTTTTATTAAGTTTATCTTTACAAATTTGTAGCCGATGCTGCAAAGACTTTAAATCTATGTTATAGTGTAACTTGTACAATAAAAATATCTCTATTCTCTCGTAGTTATTCATCATCATGCTGTGCTGCATTTATTTTATGCACTGCAAATTAAGTGTGATGAATGTTGTTGTATTAAAAAACTATGCTCAAAATTTTAATTTGAGCTTGATGTGTAAGTTATAAATGAATTGGTGTAAATATTGAAAAAAATGCAAACAATGCTTGCGAAAGCAGTGAATGGTCGTGAAATTATGGTGTCTTTGGTGGCATCAAAGAAAAAGCAAAATACCCGTGATGGTTTTAAATGGGTCGAAGTCGGAAAACATGTGTTGTTGGAATGTGGTCAGGAAATTGAACTGAATTTAGATGGTCGCAGTTTTTATACCGATACGCATGAAATGTTCCGTTTACCACATCGGGTTAATTAAGTTTTAGTCTGATGAATATTCAACTCAACTGGATTGCATAAAATATGTAATTTAGAAAAATTTTAAAAGTTTTATCCAGAAAAATCCCGTTCATTGGCGAACGGGATTTTTTTATTTTGTCTTTTACTGTGACAGAGCACAGTCAGTATTGAATTAAACCTTAACAATCAAAACAGGAACAGGGGACTGAGTCAGTACGTTTTGAGCAACGCTACCGAGCATCATCTTTTTCACGCCAGTACGGCCATGCGAACCCATAATAATCAGGTCAGCACCAATTTCATTGGCAATTTGTACAATCCCTTCAGAGGCTGCAACACCGCGGATAATTTTGGTATCTACCGAAATACCTTCACGGCTAAACGATTGCTGAATTTCAGCCAAACGATTTTGTGCATTTTGTTCAGCCTGCATGAAATAATCGGTAATTGCTGGTGCAACTTTGTAGAAGTCCACGCCTACAAAAGGATCAACTGCAATTACACTCATAATAGTAACAGGGCAATTTAGATCTTTTGCCAATGAAAGTGCTTGTTCGGCTGCAGCATAAGACATAGGTGACTCATCTACTGGAACAAGTAAGTGTTTATAAGTGGTCATGGCAAATCCTTATTTAAAATTTATGATGAAAATATGGTTTAAATTTGTGATTAAGCTTTCACTACAAGTACAGGTAATTCTGTATGGCGTAATACGTCTGTGGCAAAACTACCCAATAATAATTTTTGGAAACCTTTACGACCATGTGAACCCATCACAATCACATCAGCATTTAAGTCTTTCGCTGTTTTAATTACACCTTCAGCAGATACCAAACCCTCAACCACACGAGTTTCTGCATTTACACCCACCGCTTGCGCAATTTCATCTGCTTCTTTTAATGCTTTTTGTGCATTGGCTGTCGCTTGCACAAAGTATTCTTTCATAATGGCAGATGAATAGTTATAGTAAAAGTCCGAATCGGTAAATGGGTCTTCCGCAACAAGGCTAATTAAGGTGAGTTTGCTGTTAAATACTTTGGCAATTTCAGCTGCATGTTTGACCGCTGAAAAAGAAATTTGTGAACCATCTACAGGGACTAAAATATTTTGGTACGACATGCGGGTAACTCCAGAAATTATGATTATGTGCCTTACACTTTATTGATAGCATATAGTCTATACAGGTTCAATTTAAAATCTGAAAAAAGATTGATAATTCATTTAATTACCCGCCAAATTTGCTGAAATAAAAGATAAGCTGAAGATGATGAAATTGCTCAACTCAACGGCAAGGCTATACGATAAAATAAGCTGCTAAATTTGCAAAAATAAATAGGGTCTGTTGATATTTCATAAATGGCTTGTGCGGTAGGCTAAAACTGAGCAGATCAGGCATGAAACGCAAGGAATAGCGAGACTATTGCTAAGTTTCATAACGCAATCTGAGAAAGTTTTAGCCACAGCCTTTCAGGACGAGCATATTTTTTGCTGCTATTGCGTTATGAGTCAGTCATTTAGAATGACTAAATTTCCTGCCTCATGCCTTATATCAGCTAAAAAATATGCATCGTCGCAAACATAGACGAAGTATCAACAGACCCTGGATCCTAATATTTTGAATAACTTGGGTTTGAATTGTGCCTATGAATCTTGAGGGAATTGTGGTTTGAAATTATTTTGGATGTTGCTGTGTTTTATATTGTTAAGTGCTTGTCAAACCACGCAGCAGAACAGTCGAATCATTGCTGGTGCATTTAATCTCACCACAGGCTTGCAGCAAAAAATCATGGATCGCTATGCACCCAAAAACATACAAGTGCAACATGATATTGTGTATGCCACGCAGCCCAATTTGAGTTTTGACTTGTATCAAGACAGTCAATTGCAAGATTTAGCTGCACGCCCGACAATTGTCTGGATTCATGGTGGTGGCTGGATTGCAGGTTCAAAAGCCCACGCACGTGGCTATTTTAAATTATTAGCCGCGCAGGGCTTTAATGTAATTGCCGTACAATATCAATTTGCCCCGCATGCAACTTATCCTACTCAGTTGCAACAAATTGATCAGGTTTTAAATTACATCACGCAACATGCAGAAAAATATCAGCTTAATCCACAACAATTATATTTAGCAGGCGATTCTGCAGGGGCGAATTTAGCTAGCCATTATGCCGCATTATTGAGTAATCCTGCATTTGCACAGCAGTCTAATTTACAGCCGACTATTCAGCACAAACAACTTAAAGGGCTGATTTTGCACTGCGGGATTTATGATCTAAAAGCGTTTGTTGAAACTGCGCCAGATGAAATGAATATCGTAGAGTGGGGTGTTTATAATTTGGTGCAGGCTTACACGGGAGATCGGAAACAGGACAGTGAATTTCTGAAGAATATTTCGCCTATTCAACATTTAACGGCAAACTATCCTGCGGTATTTATCAGTGGTGGTAACAAAGACTTTTTAACAGAAACTCAATCTATGCCGATGCTGCATGCTTTACAGCAACAGCAGATTCCTGTGACGACAGCATTTTATCCAGATACAAAAGCATGGTTAATTCACGAATATCAATTTTTTATGCACCAAAAAGAAAGCCAGCAAACTTTTGCTAAAACAGTAGAATTTATCCGAAGCACAGCAGACCCTAATGTATCGCTCATACAATAAATCAATACGATGCTTCAGAAAAAGTGTTTTTTAACTGCTTAAGTTATTTAGCTTTTGCTGTTTAAACTTTAAAACTGCCAAAACCACACAACCAAAAATCAGTCCCCAAAATGCAGAACCAATACCAAAAAACTGCACCCCAGAAGCACTAAATAAAAAGGTCAATAAAGCAGCTTCACGTTCTGCAACCTGCTGAAAAGCGAGGGCGATGTTGTGTCCAATGGTGCCAAGCAGTGCAATTCCTGCCAAAGCTGTAATAAAAACAGCAGGGAATGCCATCAGCAAACTGGTAAGCGTTGCCGCAAATATCCCCATCAAGATATAAAACAAACCGCAGCTAATTCCCGCAATATAGCGCTTACTGGCATCGGGATGCGATTGATCATCTAAGCTAATCGCAGCACTGATGGATGCGATATTGACACTAAAACATCCAAATGGTGCAAAAATAGCTTGTGCTGTGCCTGTCCAACCAATTAAGTGACGTACATTCGGGTTAAAACCATAGCTTTTGATCATGGCAAGACCGGGTAAATATTGCGACGCCATATTAATGACAAACAAAGGCAGGGCTAAACCTAAAATAGCAGACCAACTTAGTTCAGGTTGCATCCAAACTGGTTGTGCAATACTCCATTGCACACTCGGCATTTGAAATTGTAAGAAGATTGGGCATAACGCGACACCAATCAATACAGTTAAAACAATGCTATAACGTGGGCTAAATCGTTTTGCCAATACATAAGCCGCCAATAAAGACAAAATAAATGCCCATGCTTCTTGCAGACTGGTAAATAGGGCAATTCCAAATTTAAGCAGCACACCTGCCAACATGGCGCTGGTTAAACTCTGTGGAATATAAGTCAGTACCTTTTCAAAAATACCTAAAAAGCCAAGCACTGCTGTGAGTACGCCACAAAATAAAAATGCGCCAATTGCTTCGTGTAAGCTATAACCGCTGCCCGTGGCGATAATCAGTGCCAAGCCTGCGGTAGACCATGAGGTCGCCACAGGATATTTAAATTTCCAAGATAAAATCAGCCCGCTTAGACCAATACCTAAACCCAACGCGCAAAACCAAGAGCTGATTTGCTCAGCACTTGCGCCTAAAATTTGTGCTGCCTGAATGACTAAAACCGCGGAAACACTAATACCGACCAAGAAGGTAATAAAACCTGCAAATACTGCAGGCACAGAGAAGTCATTTAAAAGTTTTTGCATGCTTTCTTAGACATATTTTCTATAATTTATGAACAGATCATACACATTTGAACAAATAGTCAAAAGTGTTTTTTATACTTTTTTTATAGCGTTGAGCTTGCCAGTCTAAAGCCAAAACCGCAGAACAAAATACCAATGCTTGCAACGCAAATGGCTGCAATTTTATAGCGTTGATTGAAATAACTGGCTAATTTGACTCCTGAAAAAATCAAGATAGATAAATAACCCATGCTAATGATTTGTAGGACGATGGCTAAAACAGCAAAGCTCAGCATCGGGTAGGTGTAATCAGGATTGACGAATTGCACAAAAAAAGACAAATAAAACAAAATTGCTTTTGGGTTAATAACGCTAATCATTAAAGCAGTTCGGTAGGGATGAACCCGTTCAGTTGTATTGCTCGTTGCTGTTGTAGAAAGATTGGCGTGCGAAGTTCTGGTTTGTGGAAACCATGTTTTATAGGCTGCAATCAGTAGTTTAATACCTAAATAGCCTAAGTAGAGCGTACCAACCACTTTTAATAAGGTGAATAGCCATGGAAAAGCATGCAATAATGAGGCTGCCCCTAAAATGGTGCACACAATTAAAATCAGATCACCCGTAAATACACCGAAAGCAGCTGCATAGCCTGTGCGTATCCCAAAGCGTGAAGCCACTGACATGACATAGAGTGAGTTTGGGCCAGGCAAGAGCACAATTAAGGTTGTGCCAATTATAAAAGTGCTGAGGTCACTAATACCAAACACGCAAACTCACCTAAATAAAAACCGATGTTGCAGTATAACAACATCGGTTTTGTGGCTTAGTAAAAATTTTGGAATTTTACTGGGATAGGTTAAAGCTTAAGCTTTAATCTCTGCATCTAAGCCGAAAGACTGGCGTAATAGGGTGGCAAGTTGCTCACGCGCTTTAATAAAGCCATCAATGCCGCCTTGTAACAATTGGAACGCCATCAAATCTGCCTCAAGTTGCGCTTTGAATTGTTCCTTTTCAATTGCTGCCAGTGGTTCAGCTTGAACTTGAATGCCATTGGTCGATAACGCTGCAGCGACTTCTCGTTCATCAGCTTCAAGTTCTGCCAATAAATTTGGTGCAACGGTCAATAAATCACAACCAGCTAAAGCCAAAACCTGATCAATACTACGGAAACTCGCGCCCATAATTTCAGTTTGTACTTGATGCTGTTTATAGAATTGATAAATTTTCTTCACCGAAAGTACACCCGGATCTTTTTCAATAGGGTAGTACATGACATTTTCAGCTTTTTTATACCAATCTAAAATACGACCCACAAATGGTGAAATCAACGTCACTTTGGCATCTGCACAAGCATGTGCCTGATGTAAACCAAACAACAAGGTTAAATTGGTGTGAATGCCTTCAGCTTCCAACACTTTCGCCGCTTGAATGCCTTCCCATGTCGATGCAATCTTAATCAAAATGCGGTCTGAATGAACACCATAAGCTTGGTACAGCGCTAAAAGTTCTTTGGCTTTGGCAATGGTCGCATCAGTGTCATAAGACAAAGAGGCATCCACCTCAGTCGAAACACGACCTTCAATCAGCTTTAAAATTTCTACACCAAATTTGACCGTTAAAATATCAATGCTGCGCTCAACCAATAGATCATTTGTATAACCTTCAGCTTTGGCTTGCTCAAATGCAGCTTCAATCAACGCTTTATTTTCAGGTTGATTTGCAGCCGCCGTAATGAGTGATGGGTTGGTGGTCGCATCCAAAGGACGAAACTTTTCAATCGCAGCCAAGTCACTACTATCTGCAACAATGGTGGTTAAGTTTTTTAGTTGATTTAAGGCTGTCTGTGTCATTCGAGATCTAGTTCTTAGGTTATTGCTTATACATTCAGTTATATCACAAACAGCTTTTAACCCAAGTACCAAGTAAGAGGGTTTGTGGATTATTTACCAGTTTTTCTCAGATTTCGGACGTGATTAATCAAAAAATGAGCAGCAGCGCCCAATTGATGTTCTCGGCTCCAGACCAAATCGACAAAATATTCAAATTTTGGGGTGAAATCTAGCAGCTGTAAAATTTTTAATTCGTGTTGTAGTTCAGGATGTTCATTCAGCATTTCCAAGGGCAAGACACCCCAGCCTAAACCCTGCTTAATCATACTGCAGGCAGAATGATGATTATCGGTACGCCAATAGTGCTTAGAAAATAACAACTCGGGTTTAATCTGCCGATCACGGCTCGCCACTACAATTTGCCGATTTTGTAAAATCTGTTCAAAACTGACTTGATCAGATTCAGCCAGCGGTGAATGTCGGGCAGCGACAGGCACTAAAATTTCACGTTTTAATTCCACAAATTGTTCACTGCTTTGTAATTGTTCGCGTTCAAACATAAAGGCCAAGTCCGCTGCTTGAGTCATGAGTAAATGCAGTGCATCTTCTTGTGGCGCAGAGAAAATATTGATCTGCAATTCAGGAAATTGCTGTTCTAGTAACACAATATAATCTGTCCAGCGAGTGTGTAGTAATTCAGACACCACCACAATATTTAAGTGTGCTTCCAGCCCAGAACTGAGCGCAAAAGCATGTTGTTTCCATTGCTTCATTTCTATGAGCAGTTGTTTGCTTTTTTCGTAAAGACTCTGCGCTTGTGGGGTAGGCAAAGGTTCACGCCCAATCCGTTCAAACAGTTTTAGGTCTAAATCAATTTCTAAATTAGCAATGGACATACTAATTGCCGAAGGCACCTTGCCCAATTGGCGTGCAGCTGCAGAAAAAGAACCCGTTTCCATGACGGTGATAAAAATAATCAGCTGATCTTGATTGATATTCATGGCTGAGCATTCGTTTTACTTTTCAATATTATTGATGGATTCTAACTCGATTGGTCAATTAAATGAAAATAAAATAAGCGGGGAAGGATAAGTATTTGAGTAAGCAGATGTTGATTTCCAAAAGAAGATGGGTACATGCCCTGAGTTATGAAGTGATTTTATTGGTCATCATTGCTTTGGCATTAAGTTATGTGTTTGAAATGCCAATGCAAGTGACAGGTGGTCTAGGCATTGCGATGGCGGTGACATCGGTGCTGTGGAATATGTTGTTTAATCATTATTTTGAAAAGTTTGAAGCAAAGCACCAATTACACAGAACTTTTAAAATACGTATTTTACATGCAATTGGTTTTGAAGGTGGCTTAATGCTCGCTACTATTCCAATGGTGGCATATGCCTTAGAAAAATCAATAATGCAGGCAATTTTGATTGATTTGCTGATGACGCTCAGTATTTTGCTCTATACCTTTATTTTTCAATATTGTTATGACCATATCGAAGCGAAATTGGGTTATGCTCCGCAACATTCAGTCAGATAAAACGCTAGTGGCTAATTAAAAGTGAGCTGCTATAAATTAAGCGCTATAAAAAAGCCACCTGAGCGAATCAAGTGGCTTTTATTGCTATCTAAATTGGAACTAGGCAGAATTATTTTTCAATAATGGCTGTTACACCTTGACCGCCTGCTGCACAGATTGACACCAATACGCGACCTGAACCTTTTTGATTCAGAAGTTTCGCCGCAGTGGCAAGAATACGTCCGCCTGTTGCTGCAAATGGGTGACCTGCTGCCAAAGATGAACCTTTGACGTTCAGCTTGCTACGATCAATTGATCCTAAAGGTGCATCTAAACCTAAACGCTCTTTACAGAAGTTCGGATCTTCCCATGCTTTTAAGGTCGACAAGACTTGAGATGCAAACGCTTCGTGAATTTCGTAATAATCGAAGTCTTGTAATGTTAAACCAGCACGTTCAAGCATACGTGGAACAGCGTACGCAGGTGCCATCAACAAACCTTCTTTTTTGCCTACAAAATCAACTGCTGCAGTTTCTTGGAAAGTCAAATATGCCAAGACTTCGTGACCATTGGCTTTTGCCCATTCTTCAGAGGCAAGTAATACGCAAGATGCACCATCGGTTAGTGGAGTCGAGTTACCCGCCGTCATAGTGCGCGCGTCGCCTTTACCAAAAGCAGGTTTTAACTTCGCTAGTTTTTCTACAGTAGAATCTGCACGTAAGTTATTGTCACGTTCTAAACCTAAGAATGGCGTGATGAGATCATCAAAGAAACCTTCGTCATAGGCAGCTGCCATTTTTTGGTGAGATGAAGCTGCTAACTCATCCTGCGCTTCACGAGAGATGCCCCATTCCAACGTAGTAATGGCTTGGTGGTCGCCCATTGATAAACCTGTGCGTGGTTCACCGTTACGTGGCGCATCCATTAAATCTTTAATGTTGATTTTGGTTAATGCTTTTAAGCGGTCTTTACCTGTTTTTGCAATGTTGAGTTCAAGCAAAGCTTTACGTAAACCATCACCAAAGGCAATTGGTGCGTCAGAAGTAGTATCTACACCACCTGCGATACCTACATCAATTTGACCCAAAGCAATTTTATTGGCGACTAAAAATGCAGCTTGCAAACCAGTACCGCACGCCTGTTGTAAATCGTAAGCAGGTGTTTCAGGTGCAAGGGCAGTATTCAGTACGCACTCACGGGTCATATTGAAGTCACGGCTGTGTTTGAGTACTGCGCCAGCAACCACTTCACCTAAACGCTGACCTTGTAAATTGAAGCGTTCAACCAAGCCATTTAATGCTGCTGTAAACATATCTGTATTAGATGCAGTAAAGTAAGCGCCATTAGAACGTGCGAATGGAATACGGTTACCACCGATAATAGCAACGCGGCGAACAGTGTTTTGGCTCATAATTTTATCCTGTTGAACAGAGGTATTGGTATTAGATGGTGCTTTTGTTTGCGTTGAAGCAGTTGTTTTAGCACGGCTAGTCGTGCGGGTACGTGTAGTTTTTGTCGTACTCGTGTTGGAACGGGTTGCAGTGTTGCTACTTTTGCTTGTACGTTTAGCAGTTGATGTATTTGACACAGAATCCGTTGCAGAATTTTCCACTGCTGGATTTTCTTGAGTTGTTTTGCTCATAAGGCTTTTCCAAGCATGTTAAGGGTCTACTTGATGCGTACATTAGCACAATAGTATGACAGCTGAATTGACTACAATGACATTGCAGAATGCATTCAGGTCAAGACATCTGATAATTAACTCAAGTATGATTTAGCACAAACGGGTAACGCTATTGAAATGTGGGCATTTGGCATCATATTGATGTTAAAAGATATCGTGTAATCCATCAAAAAATGAATTTATGAGAGATAATAATCATGACTGATCAATACCAAACATTTGCAAAATCTCCTATTGGTAAATTTGTCATTAAAAATTTGGGTTTACCATCCCCAACTTTTTTAGATCGTTTCGAGTCTGCAACACCAGTGGTAAAAGGTGCAGTACTTTTAGGTGCAGCCCCTGCAAGTGATTTATCTGCTGAAATTGCACAGGTTTTAGCCAATGTACATGCCAATAGTTATGCAGGCAACAATGCAGAATTGCAACAAGCTGCGGCAAAAGTAGGT
This sequence comes from Acinetobacter sp. SwsAc5, assembly GCF_013391485.1. NCBI lineage: Bacteria > Pseudomonadati > Pseudomonadota > Gammaproteobacteria > Moraxellales > Moraxellaceae > Acinetobacter > Acinetobacter sp. SwsAc5. The sequence goes on along the minus strand of NZ_JACAXD010000002.1, from coordinate 26,811 downwards.
TTAAATTTAGGTGCGTTCAATTCGGGCGATAAAGAATCTAAATTTAAAGTGGTGGTGTTTGATGCTTCAGGTATTGAAAACTCAGAACAATTAAAAGCGCTTTATGATTTCTTTAACCCAATCGCACGTCAAATTCAGGCTTCTGGTCGCGTGGTGGTGATTGGTACTACACCAGAAACTGCAGGCAGTGTAAAAAAAGCCATTGCACAACGCGCTTTGGAAGGTTTTGTAAAATCGGTAGGCAAAGAATTTAAAAAAGGCATTGCGGCTAACTTAATTTATGTCGATCAAGGCGCAGGTGAAAACCTAGAATCAACTTTACGTTTTGCTATTTCTCCACGTTCAGCTTATGTGTCAGGTCAGGTGATCCGTGTCTCGAATGCTGCAACTGTAGAGGTAGATTGGGCAAAACCATTGGCAGGTAAAACTGCTGTAGTGACAGGTGCAAGCCGTGGTATTGGTGAAGCGATTGCGCATGTGTTGGCACGTGATGGTGCACACGTTATTTGCCTAGACGTTCCACAACAACAAGCAGATTTAGACCGTGTTGCTGCTGAAATTGGTGGTTCAACGCTAGCAATTGACATTACTGCTGCAGATGCAGGCGAGCAAATTAAAACAGCTGCCGCTGCGCAAGGTGGTTTGGATATTATTGTGCATAATGCGGGGATTACCCGTGACAAAACTTTGGCAAATATGAAACCAGAGCTTTGGGATTTAGTCATTAACATCAACTTGTCTGCAATTGAGCGTGTGAACGATTACTTATTGGCAAATGATGGTTTAAATGCCAATGGTCGTATCGTTTGCGTATCTTCAATTTCAGGTATTGCAGGCAACTTGGGTCAAACCAACTATGCAGCATCTAAAGCTGGCGTGATTGGTGTCGTGAAATTTACCGCACCTGTTTTAAACAACGGTATCACCATTAATGCGGTTGCACCGGGCTTTATTGAAACGCAAATGACTGCTGCAATTCCTTTTGCCATTCGTGAAGCAGGTCGTCGTATGAACTCTATGAGTCAGGGTGGTTTACCTGTAGACGTTGCAGAAACCATTGCTTACTTTGCTTCATCGGCATCGACAGGTATTAATGGTAACGTGGTACGTGTTTGTGGTCAAAGCTTGTTAGGGGCTTAACCCATTAAAGTCCTCTCCCTTAGGGAGAGGATTTAGGAGAGGGAGATAAGGGGATAGATTATTAACCCTTCTCTCTAGCTTTCTCCCAGCGGGAGAAAGAACTCCATTAAATAAATTAGAAAAACTTCTCAAAGGTTCAGTATGAATACTCGCCATTTTAGTCAACTTCCAAAACCCTATTTAGCCTATCCAAAAGTGATTCAGGGCTTAATTTTTAAAAAGCCAAAAGGTGAAAAAGTTCTGCCGCAAGTTGAATATGTGGTGGATTCATTCAAGGTCGATCAAAAGCACTTAAAAGCCTATAATGCAGTGACAGGTTTTAAAAATAACGGCTATATTCCTGCAATTTATTTGGCTGTATTGTCACAAAGTCTGCAAATGCACATGATGACCCAAGAAGCATTTCCATTTGCAATTTTGGGCTTGGTGCATATTCGTAACCAAGTCAAACAAAGCCGCAAAGTTGGGTTGAATGAACAACTGACTTTGTCGTGTAAATTTGGTGAATTGCAACCACATGATAAAGGCGTACAGTTTGATTTTATTACCACTGTTAAAGTAGGCAATGAGGTGGTGGTGGAAGGTTTAACCACGTATTTAGCACGTCAAAAAACCACCACTAAAGCTGCTGCAAAGCCTGCAGAAAGCAAAGCGCCAAACTATGCCGTTCAAGCTGAATGGGATATTTCTGAAAATACAGGTCGCCGTTATGCTTTAACGTCTGGCGATTTTAACTTAATTCATATCCACGCGATTACTGCAAAAGCATTTGGCTTTAAACAAGCGATTGCGCACGGCATGTGGAGCAAAGCCAAAGCCTTATCGAGTTTAACTTTGCCAGATGCTTATGAAGTCGATGTGTGGTTTAAGTTACCTATGTATTTGCCATCTAAAGTTGAGTTTTTAACTGCAATGGACGCTAAAAATACAGATTTTTTAATTCGTAACAGTAAAAACCAAAAACCGCATGTGACAGGTGTTGTCACCGCGCTTTAATTCAATGATCGAAAGCCCAGATTATTTAAATTTGGGCTTTTTATTTGCGCTAAACTTTTATTAACAAGAAAAACGAGATAAACAGGACGATGCAACATTTAAAGGATTATATTTTTGCTGAAACTGAAAATTATCGTGGATGGGTTGCGCCTGAATTTCATGATTTAGCGATGCAATTTAGCCGTTTGCAAAATGCACGTAGCCAACAGGGCGGGGCTGCTTTAGCGGTGTACTTTCAAGGTCAGAAAGTCGTCGATATTTACACAGGCAAAAAGTCGCCAGATGAAGACTGGCAAGCCGATACCTTATCGGTATGTTATTCCACAGGCAAAGGCGTACTAGCGACACTGGCACATATTTTAGTCAGTCACGGACTGGTCGATTACGATACTCCCATTTATATATACTGGCCTGAATTCGCCCAAAATGGCAAAGCATTGATGACCTTAAGGCATGTGCTGAGTCATCAAAGTGGTTTATATGACATCCGTAATATCATTGCCGATGCGACTGAAATGGCAGATTGGTCGCACATGCTGGATGTGTTGGCTCAAGCCAAGCCACGTTTTGATGTAGCAAGTGAGGCAGCGTATCAACCTTTAACTTTTGGCTGGCTGGTCGGTGGGATTTTAGAAAAAGCTACAGGTCAAACATTGGCTGAATTGATGCAGCAATACTTGGTTGAATCTTTGGCTTTGGATGGGGCGTATTTTGGTGTGCCTGCGTCTGAGCTTTCCCGTGTCGCACGACCATTTAAAACTGCTGTGACATCAGTGCAAACAGATTCATCACCCACAACTAAACAGACAGCTAAAGTTCAAAACCAAGCTAAATCGAGCAAACGTCCTGTATCAATATTCGATAAAGTCATTGCATGGAGTGGGCAAAATCCGCAAGACTTTCAGGATGGCATGATTCCCAAAGGCATGAAAAATTTTAGTTTTTTTAGTGATACTGGTTTGCAAGCTGTGATTCCTGCTGCCAATGGTGTATTTACTGCCCAAAGTTTGGCACGTATTTATGCCATGTTGGCGCAGGGTGGATCATGGCAGGGTCAGCAATTGGTTCAGCCTGAAGTTTTTCAGCAATTAAGCCAAGTGCAATATGTGCAGCGTGATCGGGTTATGCCTATCCCGATGCATTGGCGATTAGGCTATCACCGTGTATTAAGTTTGGGTAAGCGCTCTCACGGTTTTGGACACATGGGTTTTAATGGTTCAGGCGCGTGGTGTGATCCTGACCGTCAACTCAGTTTTGCCTATACCCATAATTTTGCTGCAGGTTCTTTAATTGGTGATTATCGACTTTGGGGACTGAGTCAGGAAGCCATTCGCTGTGCAGATCGGCAATTGCAAGGGCGTAAAGGCTGGTTTTAGGCGTGATTGTACGTTCACTCTTGTGCAAAAAAACAGTATGCTTAGACCTGTAAAAAGGAGCATTCATGTATCAGGTACTTGCGCGTAAATATCGTCCTCGTAATTTTAATGAATTGGTGGGACAAAACCATGTATCACGGGCATTGACCAGTGCTTTGGAACGTGGGCGTTTGCACCATGCTTATCTTTTTACGGGAACACGTGGTGTAGGTAAAACTACCATTGCGCGTATTTTGGCCAAATGCCTGAACTGTGAAACAGGCGTGACATCAACCCCATGTGAAGTGTGTCCAACCTGTACAGCAGTCAACGAAGGTCGTTTCATTGACTTGATCGAAATTGATGCGGCATCTCGCACCAAAGTTGAAGATACACGTGAGTTATTAGATAACGTACCGTATGCCCCGACGCAAGGTCGTTTCAAAGTTTACCTGATTGACGAAGTGCATATGCTGTCTACGCATTCGTTCAATGCTTTGCTAAAAACTTTGGAAGAACCGCCTGAGCATGTGAAGTTTCTGTTTGCGACCACAGACCCACAAAAACTCCCTATTACTGTGATTTCGCGCTGTTTGCAATTTACTTTGCGTCCATTGCAGGTCGATGAAATTACCAGTCATTTAACGGATATTTTAGCCAAAGAACAGATTGTTGCAGAGCAAGATGCAATTTGGCAGATTGCTGAATCTGCGCAAGGTTCTTTGCGTGATGCGATGTCTTTGACAGACCAAGCCATTGCTTATGGTCAGGGTGAAATTCATCATCAAGATGTTAAAGACATGTTGGGGCTGATTGACCGTACCATTATTTATGATTTGATTTTAGCGATTCATCAAAACCAGCAGCAGCGTGTGAGTCAGTTGTTATTGCAATTCAGACAGCAAGCTTTAGATGTGTCTTTGGTGCTGGATCAATTGATTTCGACACTGCACGAACTGGCAATCATGCAATATCTGCCAGATTTGAACCTGAAATACAGTGCTGAGATCAATCAAAAAATACAACAGCTTGCAGGACTGATCTCTGCACAAGATTTACAGTTGTATTATCAAATTGCTTGTAAAGGACGCGCCGATTTACAAATTGCCGTAACCCAAGAACAAGGCTTTGAAATGTGTGTACTGCGTTTACTGGCATTTCGACCTTTGCAAGCCAATGAAGTGTTGGTTGCTGCGCCACAAAATACTGCACAAACAGCGGCTTCCCAGCCAGTTGCTCAAATGGAGCAAACTCCACAAGCTGTGGCAACTCAAAATACAGCACAAGCGGAACAGCATGTAACTCAATTAGATGCGGTTGCAACACCTGATCTTGATGGATTTGACTATGAGGATGACGATTATTCAGAACACACCACGACACAAACCAGTGTTGCAGAACCTTCTTCAGATGATTTTTTAGATGAGGATGAGCCTGAAGCTTTAACACATCAAGATCAACAGTCGATTCAAGCGCAACAACCGACTCCGCAAGCGCTACACTCAACAGCTGCGATTTCACCAGAATCTATGTCAGAACCTGCAGTGAATGAAGAAACTGCAATACAGGCTGAGGATAAGCAATCTGAATCTATCGTGTTTGATCCAAATGCAGATGCACAATTGTTTGGTTTAGATGAAGATGCCTCATCGGTAAGCACTACATCTGATGTGCAAAGTCATGATGATTTTTTACTGGAAAGTTTTGATGCCGTTGCACCGTTAGGTGATCTTGCTGCATCAGCCGAAACATCGCTAGTTTCATCTACACTACAATCGAATAATGCTTCACCGTCAATTACACAAAATGTAAGTAATGCAGAAACCGCTTTATTTGATTTAGCAGCGACTGAAGTCGAACCGAATGTTGCCAGTGCGACAGCACAACCGCAGCAAACCATAGCATCTAATGCCGATGATCAATTAATGCCGCAGGATATTCTGCGTTTACAGCCGCAAGTTTTAGAAGGTGAGTGGACTTTAGACAAGTGGGAATATTGGTTTAGACACAGCGAGTTGTCACCTGCCGTGCAAGAATTGGCGCAGCATGGCGTAATGACGGGGCAGATTAATGCTGAATCGGTTTTTCATATTCCTGAGCAATATCAGCAGTTATTGACTCAACTGCAACATGCTTTAGAAAGTGCTTTAAAAGAACAGTGGAGTAAAACTCTGTTTAAAGTGCAATATGAAAATGTGGATGACACGACACCGTACATTTTGCAGCAACAGCGCAAACAACGCGCTTATCAACGGGCTGAAAATTTATTGCATCAAGAACCGATTGTGAAAGATATTTTGCAAAACTTTGATGGCGAATTACATAACATTCAGTTGAAATAACCTGTTGTTAGCTTTTGTTTGCAGAATTTTAAGGCTGGGTCAAACCAGCCTTATTTTTTGCTAAGCGCAAGCTGAATCTGTGCTTTTATATGGCTGTAATGCTTCGCGGATGGAGTCAGGAATCGGGCAGTTTTGGCGTGTAATTCGATCTACAAATACATGCACCACTTGTCCTTGTGCAGCGGCAAGATTTTGATTGTTTTTAAAAATTGCCAAATCATAAATTAAGGATGAGTTTCCAATTTTTTGAATAGCAACACCTACTTCAATCATTTCAGGATAGGACAATTCCTGCAAAAAATGACAGGTGGAATTGACCACTAAACCAATACAGGGTGATCGTTTGGGTTCAAAGCCTGCTTTTTGCATCAGTAGGGCATTGGCTGCGCTGTCAAAATAGCTGTAATAAGTGACATTATTGACATGTCCATACATATCGTTGTCTGCCCAGCGAGTTTGGATGGGAAAGAAAAAAGCGTATTGCTCACGGGTTTTGGTGTCAGGTTTCACAAGTTTACCTATATTTTTATCGACGTGGTGTCATGCTTTAATGGGTGGAAATCATCCCAAATAAATGTAGAAAGTTAAATACAGAACGTTAAGCGTAAATGTTAGGCATAAATGGCTTGGTAAATCTGTAACGCATCCTGCATTTGCATTGCTCTCGGGTTGTTTTGCAATAAACGGCTTTGCAGCATCGCATCTTCTGCCAGTTGTGGCAGCATGTTTTCTGCTATGCCTAGGGCATTGAGTTTTAACACCAAGCCACTTTGATCTAAATGATTTTGTAAATGATCAATAAACAAATCACATAATCCATCTGTGCAGCCTTTACTGCGTGGGTCTAACCAACACATCAGTTCTGCATAATACTGTTTGGCTGCAGGCGCATTAAATTTTAAAACTTCGGTTAGTACCAATGCATTGCTATGCCCATGTGAAATATGGAAATGTCCGCCTAAAGGATAGGCAAGCGCATGTACCGCAGCCACAGGAGCATTGGCAAAGGCTTGTCCTGCCAGCATTGAACCAAACAGCATGTTTTGCCGTGCTTGCATATTGCTGCCATCTTCAAGCACTAATTTTAAGTTTTGATCAAGTAAACGCAGCGCATGTTTTGCCAGAAAATCTGAATACGCATTTTTTTTGATTTTAGAAGTATAGGCTTCAATGGCATGTACCATCGCATCTATACCTGTGGCTGCGGTAATCTGTGCAGGTAGATGACGGGTAAAATTGGCATCTAAAATGGCAACATCGGCATATAAAATAGGAGAAACAATGCCTGTTTTACTGGTTGCACCTGTGGTGACAATGGAAATAGGTGTGACTTCTGAACCTGTGCCTGCTGTAGTGGAAACTAGAATGAGCGGTAAACGTGGTGCTTTCGCATTGCCGACACCGTACAAGTCTGACAGTTGTTGAGTTTGTGCAGGATGACTCAGCACGGCAATAATTTTGGCGACATCCATCGCACTACCCCCACCAAAACCTAATACAACATCAATATTTTGCTGTTTGGCAAAATCAACTGCTTCTAACACAATCTGTTCTGCGGGGTCGGCTTGCACATTCGAGTAAATGGCATAGTCCAGTTGCAGTTGCTTTAAAATTTCTAAAATAGGTTGATGTAATTGTTGTTGTAAAATGCCAGCATCGGTGACCAATAACAAACGCTTATAATTTTTTTCGGTTAAAACCGTTTTTAGTTCAGAAATTGAACCCAATCCAGAAATAATGTTGCCAACTGTTTGAAATTGAAAATGCTGCATCGTCTTTATTCCTAATTTTTATACTTAATTCAACATTATTGTAGGGTCACGATATAGGATTCATATCATAAATAACTTAACATAAGACTCTTAAAAATAAAGTAGCTTTGAGGTTGTTTATGTCATCCAAAACGCCATATAAGGTGTTATGTGTTTGTTTGGGAAATATTTGCCGCTCTCCAACGGCAGAAATTGTACTTCGACATTTTTGTGATGAACAACAACTCAATGTGTTGGTGGATTCTGCTGGAACCAGTAATTATCATCCAGGCAAAGCCCCAGATTTACGCAGCCAAAAACATGCGTTCAAACGTGGTTATGACTTATCTACATTGCGCGCGCGTCAGTTACGTATACAAGACTTTGTCGAGTTTGATTTGATTTTGGCGATGGATTTTGAAAACTTAAGCAATATTCAATCTTTAATGCGCCGTGCTGAAGCTGAACTGGGCAGTTTGCGCGCTGAAATAGCCTTAATGAGCGAACACGATCCGCATTATACGCAGCAAGAATTACCCGATCCATATTATGGCGAAGCCGATGGTTTTGAGCGGGTGCTCGATCAATGCGAGTCGAGTAGTCGCGCATGGGTGAAAGTTTTACAACAACAATTTGAATTGAAGGTTTAAGTCATGCACATTCACTACAACATGCAACTCAAACCTTTCAATACGCTCAATTTAGATGCAACTGCGTCGCATTATGTCAAAATTGAAAATATTCAAGATGTACAGGATGCTTTGGCATTTGCCCAGAAAGAACAATTAAATGTGCTGATTTTATCGGGTGGTAGCAATATGTTATTGCCTGAACATATTCATGCCTTGGTCATGCACATGGATATTCAGGGCATCGAAAAATGCGCTGAAGATGATGCAAGTGTCACCCTAAAAGTTGGGGCAGGACAAGTCTGGCATGAGTTTGTGTTGTGGAGTACGGAACAAAAGTTATATGGTCTGCAAAATCTGGCTTTAATTCCAGGTTTGGTCGGCGCTTCACCTGTGCAAAATATTGGTGCTTATGGCGTTGAAGTCGGTGAGTTTATCGAATCTGTGCAGGTCTATGATCGTGAATGCCAACAATTCAGCTCAATTGTTGCTGCAGATTGTCAGTTTGCCTATCGACACAGTATTTTTAAAGATCATCCCAACCGTTACATCATTACCCATGTGACTTTTAAACTGTTAAAACAGGCTGCGTTAAAATTAAATTATGGCGACTTAAAAGCTGCTGTAGGCGATGAGCAAACTGCTGAAAATCTGCAGCAACAAGTCATTCAAATTCGCCAAAGTAAGCTGCCTAATCCTGCAGAATATCCAAATGTAGGTAGTTTCTTTAAAAATCCTGTGATTTCGACTCAGCAATTTGACCAAATTGCAGCACAATTTCCAAATTTACCCCATTACCCACAGCCGAATGCGCAAGTTAAAATTGCAGCAGGCTGGTTGATTGATCAAGCTGGCTGGAAGGGAAAACAACTGGGTGTGGTGGGTATGTTTCATAAACAAGCGTTGGTTTTAGTCAATTATGCCGATGCCACTTTGGCAGATGTGCAACACACCTATCGTGCTGTGCAGCAAGATGTTTTGAGTCGTTTTGGTATTTCACTAGAACCTGAACCTGTGTTATTTGATGAAACAGGTTTGATTCGTGCACATCAACCAGTAGGTTAAGTGAAGATGAAACAGAATCATTGGATGCTCAGATTGGTACAAATTGCTGCCGTGCTATTTGTATTGTTTGCAGCGTTCATGATTTTTATCTATTCACCTTTTTATTCTACTTTGGTGGTCAAAACGCTGAACACTTTGGTACCTGTAGAAGTGAATCAAGTGGCAGCAAAAAGTCAGCAAATGGCGGCTTTTAGTGATCAAGACAGCTTGGAACCCGGTTCAGATTTATGGATTGCCCGACAAGCTTATTTGAAGCTGATGGAGCAAGAGATTCAATCTGAAAATTCGAAAAATTTAACTTTAATTCAGGCTCGTTATAAAGCCTTACAAGCGCTTATTTTAGAAGAACAAACGCAAAAAAAATTAGCATCTGAGCAAGAGTTGCCGCAAGTCCCATTGTTGGTGTCTAATGCAGCTTCTGAAGCAGTTGTAGAAGACCCATCCGAAAATGTAAAAGCCTTGCTCAATTTGGATAGTCATGAAAATCAGGTACTCATGGAACAATACTTGGAGTTTTTAAGCACTCATAAAATTGCCGAAACCGAAAGTGAGCCTGTAGATGAAGAAATCTTTAAAGATATTGCTTTAATTCAGCAACAAAATATTCCAAAAATACCTGCAAACTCTAAACCTTATGCGATTGTGGTTTTAGGTGGTGGCTTAACTTTAGATGATAATGGCAAAGATATTGTGGTCAATGACTACACACGTTTACGTTTAGAAACGACCCTAGCGGTGGTAAAACAATATCAATTGCCGATTGTACTGAGTGGTGTAGAAGCACCTTATATGCAGCGTTGGTTAAAAAAATATGATGTCGAAGCAAAATTATTAGAAGATCGCAGCATGAATACTTGTGAAAATTCACGTTTTAGTTCTTTATTATTACAAAAAAAAGGGGGGGCGCCGACAGTGATTTTGATTACAGACCGTTATCACATGCCACGCACCCGCCGTTTATTTGCTTTGAATGGAATTGAAACGATTCCAGTCGAGGCTCCCATGCCGACTCAACTGACTGCATGGCGTCCAAGTGAACAAAACTATGATCATAGCCGCCGTGCCAATTATGAAATGCTTGCCACCATTCGGGATGTCTTGATTGGTTCTAGCGCATGTCGCGAGGTGCCATAATGCCTGATATTCCATTTTTAAACCCAAGCGTGTTGAAGCAATTAGATTTGCCAGTGCCGAGTAGGGAAACCACACCACAAATTCTACAACCTTTAAATTTGAATCGTGGTTTTGAACCGAGTGTTGAGTTACAAGCCTATCGACAGCTATATGGTTTTCATTTGTTGGACTGTGAACATTGGCAAGGCTATGTGCAAATGCCGTTGTTTAAATTGCATGTGCAAATTTTTCAACCCGATTTAAGCAAAACCAAATTTGATCAGGTGCAGGGTACAGTATTTTTGCTGCATGGTTATTTGGAACATAGTGGGATTTATCAACCTATCGTCAAAGAATTATTAGAGCAGGGCTTTAGTGTTTTGACTTATGATTTGCCCGGACATGGATTGAGTGATGGTTATCCTGCCAACATCAAAAATTTTGATCATTATCAGCAAGTATTACATGCGGTTTATCAATATGTAAAAAATGCCGATCAATTGCCAAAACCGTGGTTGGGCATTGGGCAAAGTACAGGTGGTGCAATTTGGATGCATCACTTGTTGGAATTTGCTCAGCGCCGTGAAAATCCATTTGTAGAGCGTGTGTTGTTGTTATCGCCTTTGATTCGTCCTGCAAAATCGGCATGGTGGCATAACTCTGTTGGTTTGGGCATTATCCGTCGGATTAAGCGTGAAGTGCCGCGACATTTCCGACGCAATAATCATAATCCTGAATTTTTACGCTTTGTGCGTTTAAAAGACCCGCTGCAACCTAGAATGATGGGCATGGATTGGATTTTAGCCATGTCTAAATGGATGTTGGAGATGGAAGAACGTCCAGCTTGCCGTATTCCTGTTTGGTTGGCACAAGGGGCGCAAGATCAAACCGTAGATTGGCGCTACAACATTGAGTTTATTCGGCGTAAATTCCGCCTGCAAACCTTACTCATGTTAGAAGAAGGCTCGCATCAATTAATCAATGAACGTGCGGATATTCGTGCGGCTTTAACAGGGCTGATTCCTGCATTTTTACATGCACATAGCTCTAAGACTTATTATTAATTTATCAACCATCTTTTAAATACGGCTCTACATTTGCTTTGATGCTGTTCTCGGCATCAAAGCATATTTATGCTGCGCTGCTCATTAAAATGTGAAGCGATTTCTAAAATAAAATAGTACTTCACATTTATTTTTTATTTCATGCTCGAGTTTCATGTTTCAGTGCTATGCTCATGTTTATAAAATAAGCTAAATTTGAAAAACTCCTTAATTCTAGGGATAGTGTTTACATCAAAACGATTGATATATTTACAAACATAATCAAGGGGATGAATGATGGCAGAAATGGAAGCGATATTACCCGTACCGGTTTTAATTGTTGAAGATGAGCCTATTATTCAGTCACGTCTTAGAAAAATTTTGCATGATATTGGCTATCAAGATGACATGCTATTTTTCGTGAGTCATCTTAAAGCTGCAATAACGTGTATAGAAGATCATCCGATTGCTTTAGCTTTAGTCGATTTAGGCTTGCCCGATGGCAATGGTAAAGAACTAATCGAACAATTACATTTTAGAGATCCAAGCGCATTAATTTTGGTGATTTCTGCATGGAGCACCCAAGACAGCTTATTTTCTGCAATTCAAGCAGGTGCAACAGGCTATGTGCTTAAAGAACGTGATGATGCTGAAATTATTATCGCAATACGCAGCATTTTAAGAGGTGGTGCACCGATAGACCCATTTATCGCCCGTGAAATTTTATCGCAAATTTCACATCAAAAAGTACCCGTGCTGACCGAAGATTTATCAGATCGCGCCGATGCTCAAGCATTCAACTCACATTATGAACAGCTCACCAATCGTGAATTAGAAATTTTAAATCTGGTGGCGCAGGGCTTAAGTAACCGTGAAATTGCTGAGCAATTATTTGTGTCGCGTTATACCGTTGAAAGTCATATTAAACATATCTATCGGAAGTTGTCGGTCACTAAACGCACTAAGGCTGTCAGTACCGCTAGAACTTTAGGTCTTTTATGATTCAAAGGCTTTGGCAGTGTGGTTTGGGCGTGTTGTTATTGTTCTGTGCGTGGCAAAGCTATGCGCAGCAAGTGGTGTACCCAATTAATCAGTACTGCAATGTGCATGTACTTTCAATCAGCTCTGCCAAAACAGCATCACATAATAAAAAACCTGAAACGGGTTGGGAAAATGTTCAACTGCCCGACGTTTGGGATGATCGCTGGAAAAATTATAATGGTGGGGCGTGGTACAAAATAGAGTGGGAGTGGTTTTGTGAGCGTGATCATCGTTTAAATCAACCCATCGTTTTTGCACTGAATTTTTTAAATAGTGCAGGGGCAGTTTATCTGAATCAAGATTTACTTTGGGCAAGTCAACATTTAGAAGAGCCTTTGTCAAAAAACTGGAATATGCCACGTTACTGGATTTTACCTATTTCAGGCTTAAAACAAGGTAAAAATCAAATATTGGTCTATGTAAATGGATATGCATTTCAAAATGCGGGTATAGGAAAAATAAGTTTTAATAATGTGCATAACAATATTGAACAGCACCAGCAAAGTATATGGAATAAACGTACTTTATTTGAAATTAATGCGATTTTATCTGCCACTTTAGGCATTTTATGTTTGGTTATTTGGCTGTTTTTACGCCGTGATCAGAGTTTTGGTTGGTTCGCGTTGAGTTGCATGTTCTGGTTATTATTTATTTCTCATTTTTTAACCACAGAAACCTTTCCATACCCAAGTGTATTGGTGGCATCTCAAGCCAATTTAAGCTTTTTTATCCTCTATGTTTTAGCTTTTAGTCTGTATTTAATTAGGTTTGTCAATCAACGCTTGCCAATATTGGAAGAAAGTATTTTTATTCTGAGTTTAGCGGTAATCGTTTGTGTGTTTTTAACACCCTTAGATTATGTCAAACTGGTATTTGGGATTGTCTTTTTAAGTTATGCCAGCTTACTAGTCGTGATTTATTTTTATTTGGCGTATTTAGCGTATAAATCCCCAAAAACAGAAGTATATCTGCTGCTATTTTGTTTAACCTTGATTGGCTTTTTTGCGGGTGTAGATGTATTTCGTTTAAGTAATGCGGCAACGGCAAGTTTATATCAGCCATTATCACCGTATACCTCGCCAGTAATTACTTTATTTATTGCGATTATTTTAGGCATGCGCCTAAAAAGAAATATTCAAAAAATTGAGAAATTTAATCAAGATTTAGAGCTTAAAGTTTTTGAAGTCAGTGATGATTTAAAACGCAGTATGTCAGAAAAGCATTATTTAGAATTGGCTTTGTTGCATAAATATGTAAGCATCTGATTTAAATAAATTTAATTTTGGATCAAAAAATAATCAAAACTTTTAAAATCATATAGTTATGAAATCTTTGTGCAACAAAGCCTTTAGAATTGGAAAATGTGCGTTTGCAAGAGCGGATTCATCTATCGCATGATTTGCATGATGGTTTGGGTGCATCTTTGGTACGTTCCATGATTATGGTCGACCAAAGCGAACAGAACATGAGTAATCAGCAGTTCTTATCTATGCTGAAATTACTGCGTGATGATTTACGTCAAATTATTGATAGTGGTTCTTCCATTGGTTCTAAAGTGCCTGAAAATCCTAAAATTTGGGTTGCGCCAGTACGTCATCGTTTTAGTCAATTGATGGATGAAATGGATATTCATTCCAAGTGGGATTTTCCAAATGAATGGGTGATTGAGCCGAATTCGTTACAGTGCTTAACTTTGATGCGGGTATTAGAAGAAAGTTTAACCAATGTGATTAAACACAGCCAAGCCAAGCATGTATCCGTCAGTATGCAATTTGTACCGCCTAAGCAATTGGTACTTAAAATTCAGGATGATGGTGTAGGTTTTGAAGCCAATAGCGTGCTTGAACATGGCATGAGTATTGGGATGCGCAGTATGAAAATGCGTTTAGAACGGGTTGGAGGGCAATTAAAATTAAATTCGACACCTGGCTATACGTTAATTCAGGCAGTTTTAACTTTAGATCCCGCTTATCTAAATTCCCCAAGATGAATTGATCATCCTGAGGGGGCTGAAACGAATATTTTAAGCGTCTTCAGCAGGTAACAACATTAAAATGGATTCATTGAGCAGTTGTACCAAATCTTCCAAAATATTTGCGTCGTAAAGGTTTTCATCGAGCAGCACGCGTTCACCATTGGCAATTTTTTGCAGCGTAGGGATAGATGCTTCTGCGACACAAATCGCTTCACCATTCGCCCAAAATAAAACTTCATCTAGCTGATTTGCATAAAGTAGGCGAGAGGCGGGTTCCAACATGATTTGATAACCCTGATCTAGCGCATCTTCTAAATCGCCTACACCTATTTCATCTACTTCAGGAATATTTTCAGGATATTTCGGTTCAGACATTAAGCTTAAAATCGCATCATCCAACACCGATGAGTTTTGTAAACGCGCCCACAATTCTGCTTTCAGATAATCCAATTCTGTCGCAGTCATTTCGCCAATTTGGGTACTTTTTTTACGAACAAGGTCTTGTAGTGGCGTGCGTAACATTTCATCGGCAGAGAATTTATCGCTCACTCGATCCATCATTTCACTAATATTCGGCATGCGGAAACCGAACGAGAACGTCAGACAATCATCTTCCGCCACGCCATAATGTGCCAAACCCGGTGGCACATAGAGTAAATCGCCAGGTGCAAGAACTTCATCAAAATTGACCTGCATTTCAGGCAATAATTTTAACGGTTGTCCTGCGACAAATTCAGTTTCAGCATCACACATTTGCCCAAGTTGCCAACGACGATATCCATAGCCTTGTAGCAAAAACACATCGTAGAAATCAAAATGCTGACCTACAGAGCCGCCTTTAGGGGCATAAGACACCATTATGTCATCACGTCGCCATTGCGGAATAAAAGGAAATTTTTTCCAAAGTTCAGCGAGATCAAAAGAGTAATGATCAACGGCTTGTACCAATAGCGTCCACAACTTTGGCATTTTTTGAAAATCAGCCTTAATGAGCGGTGATGATTTCACAGTCCATTGATTTGGATCGCGATCTTTTTGTTTGATTAAACGGGCAGTCACATCTTCTTCAAGTGCCAGTTCCATTACATCACTAGGTTCAAGTAGGTTGGCAATTTCTGGGAGTGCATTGCGTACCAAAAGTGGTTTTTTTTGCCAATATTCACTTAGGAATTGTTCTGCGGTAATTCCGCCCAAAACATCTAAAGGTTGCGACATAAAATAGCCTAAGCAAGTTTTATCAATAATCTCAATATTGTCTGATTTGTCGCTGCAAAGGGCAAGGTGATTTATAGTCTTTATAAATATTCACGGCTGTTAAATTACACAGTTTTAAACTTAAGGAACCTGAATATTCAGCATTCTTAACATGCGGCATAACTGAATCATCGGCAGACCCATCAAAGTAGTTTGGTCATTGCCTTGCATGGCTTCAAACAGACTAATACCTAAACCTTCGCACATAAAACTACCTGCACAATGTAGCGGTTGTTCCTTTGCAACATATCGTGCAATTTCATTGTCGGTTAAGTTGCGGAATTTAACGGTGTAGTGTTCTACAACTGTTTGTTCAAAGCCTGTAGATTGCTGCTGCACACTCAGCGCAGTGCTGAAATAAACCGTTTGATCTGAATTGGCTTGTAATTGTTGTATAGCTTTTTCTGAAGTGAGCGGTTTACCTATAAAAATATCTGGCTGCTGTTCACGCCATGCCACTTGATCTGAACCAATCACAATTGCATCAGGATATTGCTGCGCAATACAGTGTGCTTTTTCAAAAGCCAAGCGTCGCGCCAAATTATCTGCATGCAATTCACCCTGTGCAGATTCATCAATATCAGGTGAAATTGACTTATACGCCAAATGCAGACGATTCATCAATTGCTGACGAGTTTGACTGCCAGACGCTAAAATAATTTCAGGATGTTGCATCAGATCATCACACCGCATAATCCATCAAAATATCTAAAGGCACATAAGACAATACTGACTGATGACAGGCTTGAATTTTAATTGGTGGTGCTTGACCTGCCTGATAGGCTTCAACCCAACGGGTGACGCAAATACACCAGAAATCACCCGGTTGTAAGCCGTTAAAACCAACTTCTGGTACTGGCGTGATTAAATCATTGCCAATTTTTTGCGAGAAATTTAAAAAATCAGAGGTCATTTGTGCACAAACGGTGTGCTGACCTAAATCGGTTGGGGCGGTATGACAAAAACCGTTACGAAAATATCCAGTAATAGGATCAAAGCAACAACTGGCGAGAGATTCGCCCAAAACATTTAAACGATTGATATTTGGATCAGGATGAATAGACATAAGTGCGAGAAAGATGGTGGCTTTACTCTATCATAATCAAAACTTTTGCTTTAAACAGCAATTCTACAAAAGTTGCTAACCTTTTTCTGCATAATCATTTAAAATCGTGGCGTTTTGATATCAATAAAGTGAGCTATACATGAACTTTCAGCGTATGACTGACCTCGATTTAGCAGGTAAGCGTGTCCTTATTCGTGAAGATTTAAACGTACCTGTTAAAAATGGTGTGATCACCAGCGATGCACGTTTACGTGCGGCATTGCCAACGATTCAAGCTGCTGTTGCCAAAGGTGCAGCAGTGATGGTGTATTCTCACTTAGGTCGTCCTGTTGAAGGTGAGCCAAAAGCTGAACAATCTTTAGCACCTGTAGCTGCGTATTTAACCCAAGCATTAGGTCAAGATGTTCAACTGATCACTGACTATTTAGATGGTGTAGACGTTGCTCCTGGTCAAGTCGTTTTATTGGAAAACTGCCGTTTTAACCACGGTGAAAAGAAAAACAACCCAGAACTTGCCGCTAAATATGCAGCATTGTGTGATGTATTTGTGATGGATGCATTTGGTACCGCGCACCGTGCAGAAGCCTCTACTGAAGGCGTTGCACGTTTAGCACCAGTGGCAGCAGCAGGCCCATTATTGGCTGCGGAATTAGATGCTTTGGGTCGTGCCTTAAAAACACCTGAAAAACCAATGGTGGCGATTGTTGCAGGTTCTAAAGTATCGACTAAGTTAGATGTATTGACTTCATTGTCTGATATTTGCGATCAATTAATTGTAGGCGGTGGTATTGCCAATACTTTCCTTGCTGCAGCAGGCTATAACGTGGGCAAATCATTATGTGAAAATGATTTGATTGACACTGCCAAAGCAATTGCCGCAAAAGTTTCTGTACCACTGCCAACCGATGTTGTAGTTGCAGATGCCGCTGAAATTAATTTTGAAGATTTCTTGGGTTCATTGGCAGCAGCGAAAGCAACTGTGAAAAAAGTTGAAGATGTTGCAGACAACGATATGATTTTAGACGTAGGCCCAGAAACTGCAAAAGCATTTGCTGAAATTTTAAAAACTTCAAAAACAATTCTTTGGAATGGCCCAGTGGGTGTATTTGAAGTTGATCAATTTGGTGAAGGTACGAAAGCACTTTCATTGGCGATTGCAGAATCTGCAGGTTTCTCTATTGCAGGCGGTGGTGACACTTTAGCTGCAATTGACAAGTATGAAGTTGCAGACAAAATCGGCTATATCTCTACAGGTGGAGGTGCATTCCTTGAATTTGTAGAAGGTAAAACCTTACCTGCAGTTGCGGTATTATTAGAACGCGCTTAAATCTAGAAAATTTATCAATAATTTTTAAAAAGGTTGACTTCGGTCAACTTTTTTATATTTATGTCATGCCGTAGTCATCAAAATGTCATAAATATGCAATAAACTGTAGTAAATGAATGACCTAACTGTAGGAAATGACGATGATTCAAAAACTAACACTTGCTGCTTTAATTGCTGCATCTTTAGCCTTGACTGCTTGTGCAAAAAAAGAAAGCGCACCTGCGACTGAAACTGATGCATCTTCTGCAGTTGTAGATAACGCTCAAGTTACACCAGAACAACAAGCTGCAATCGACGCAATTGACCAACCAATCTTGGATGAAGGCAACACCGATATTCCTGAAGACGTTGCAAATGCACCTGCTGACGTTGCGACTGCAGACACAGAAGTTGCTGCTTCTGAAGCGCAATAAGTGCTGAAAAACGACAAATTGTAGTAATTTGTTTAAAAGTCCCTGCTTTTGCAGGGACTTTTTTTTGAAAAAGGCGATTTGTTGCTGAATTGAAACAAATCACAGGGTAGAATAACCAACATTATTTGGGAGGATATTATGGCTCTTATTTCATTGCGCCAGCTCTTGGATCATGCCGGTGAACATGCTTACGGCGTTCCAGCGTTTAACGTCAACAACTTAGAACAAATGCGCGCAATTATGTTAGCCGCAGATGCAACCAATTCACCTGTAATTGTTCAAGCTTCGGCAGGTGCGCGTAAATATGCAGGTGCGCCATTCTTGCGTCACCTGATTTTGGCTGCAATTGAAGAGTGGCCACATATTCCAGTGGTTATGCACCAAGACCATGGTACAAGTCCTGATGTATGTCAGCGTTCGATCCAACTAGGCTTTTCATCAGTAATGATGGATGGTTCTTTGGGTGAAGATGGTAAAACACCAACGTCGTATGAATACAACGTCGAAGTGACGCGTCGTACTGTGCAAATGGCGCATGCGTGTGGTGTATCGGTTGAAGGTGAGATTGGCTGTTTAGGTAGTCTTGAAACAGGTATGGCAGGTGAAGAAGATGGCGTGGGCGCAGAAGGCGTACTTGACCACTCTCAATTGTTAACATCTGTTGAAGAAGCACGTAGCTTCGTTGCAGATACTAATGTGGATGCTTTAGCGATTGCTGTTGGTACTTCGCACGGTGCATACAAGTTTACTCGTCCACCTACAGGCGATATTCTTGCAATTGACCGTATTAAAGAAATTCATGCTGCGTTGCCAAATACACACCTTGTAATGCACGGCTCTAGCTCTGTACCACAAGAATGGTTGGCGGTGATTAACCAATACGGCGGTGACATCAAAGAAACTTATGGTGTACCTGTTGAGCAATTGGTTGAAGCAATTAAGCATGGTGTGCGTAAAATCAACATCGATACAGATTTACGTTTAGCTTCTACTGGTGCAATGCGCCGTATGATGGCAGAACAACCAAGCGAATTTGACCCACGTAAATTCTTCGCAAAAACTGTAGATGCAATGAAACAAATTTGTATAGACCGTTATGAAGCATTTGGTACTGCAGGTAATGCAGACAAAATTCGCCCAATTTCTTTAGAGAAAATGGTTGAACGCTATAAGTAATTCTTAATTTGATTAAGAACTCGAAAGCCCACAGTCCTTGTGGGCTTTTTACTGATGAGTCCACAACTTCCAATCAAGAACAAAAACAATCCTCGAGCGTGTCATGGAACTGATTGTAGCCGCAGCCTTTTGTAGTGTACTGGTCTCTATTTTATTAAAAGTCTGCAAAACGCAGGGTTTTAACCCCATGCAGATGATTACATGGAATTATGTCAGTGCCAGTGTGTTGTGTTTTTACTGGTTTAAACCCAACTTGGGCACGATCTCAATCCAACATACGCCGTGGTGGCTCATTATTAGTTTGGGTGTGTTGTTGCCCAGTGTCTTTTTAGCATTAGCAAAATCGTTGGACAGCGCAGGTATTTTAAAAACTGAAATTGCACAGCGTTTGTCAGTGGTTTTGTCTTTAGCAGCCGCTTATTTTATTTTTCAGGAAAATTTTAGCCAACTGAAAATTGTGGGAATCGCGCTTGGGATTATCGCAGTCTTATGTATTTTGTATTCGCATCGTGCTGCAGGGCAGTCTGCTAAAGCGCAACAAGGCATCTTATATTTGAGCTGTGTTTGGCTGGGTTATGCACTGATTGATGTTTTGCTTAAATACAGCACAGGTTTAGGACTGCAATTTGCAGTTGCGCTGAATTTGATGTTTGTATGTGCTTTTGTTTTGGCGATGGCTTATATCTTAATCCGCGATAAAAGCATGGGCAGTATGCAAAATATCAGTGCAGGTTTAATTTTGGGTGCACTGAATTTTGCCAATATTGCCTTGTATGTCAAAGCTCACATGCTGCTCAAAGACAGCCCTGCAGTGGTATTTGCAGGGATGAATATTTTAGTGGTGCTATTTGGCGTGATCAGTGGAGTATTGTTCTTTAAAGAAAAGCTGAAAAGCACGACCACTATTGGGCTAGGCTTGGCATTGCTTAGTGTGCTTTGCCTCGCTTATGCCATGACGGTTTAAGATAACTCAACATAAAGCGAAAAGGATGTTGCAATAAATCTGCAGTTTCTGCAAGACCATGCAGCATTGTGGTTCTATCGCAGATCGGGCAGCGCAGGGTTGGATAGCTTGGTTTGGCTTGATATAAATACAGTTTTTTACAACGTCGGCATTCTAGTTTTAGCGGCATTAAATTGAGCATCATACACCTCATTTTTATTTTTGATAGAGATTGAGTACAGATTGCAAATATAGATAAAGCAAAATTCAGACCAAAAAATAGGGACAAATTTTGTCCCTAGTGTTATCGCATGTTTGTTTTACAGTTGCGTGAAAATCTCGCGTTTATCAAGGCGTGATTTTGGCAGTTTGGCATTAAAATCTTGTTCACTACGATAGCCTAAACACAATAAAACCGAAGGAATCAGTCCTTGCTCAGTTAGTTGCAGTTCTTGAGTTAAAATTGCTTCATCAAAACCACCAATTGGCGTTGCGTCAATTCCTTCAATGCCTGCAGCCAAAAGCATTTGTCCGAGTGCAATAAAGGTTTGATTTTCTGCCCAACGCTGAATATCGCCTTTTTCATTGCGGTAGTAATCGACATAACCTGTGCGGCTGTCTTTCTGACCTTGTTTAGCGGCTTCATCTTTAAAGCGTCCACTAGCAGCATCCTGATTAAGCAGGTTTTCTAAATGTAATTCGCTAATGTCAGCTTTGGTGCAAAATAAAATGGTATGCGAAGCATCTAAAACTTTAGGGGCGTTATAGGCGTACTTTCCAACTAAAGCTTTAGCAATACGTTGTTTGGCTTCAGGGCGATCTGCAATAAAAAAATGCCACGGCTGAATATTAATGGAAGATGGTGCTAAACGCAGAATTTCTAATAAACGCTCAAATTGTTCTGCAGGAATAGTGCGACTCGCATCATAGGCTTTGGTCGTATAACGAGTTTGTGCAACGTTGAGCAAATCCATGAATCATCTCCATTTAAAGACTATATTTGGGGCAGGTGTGCGCCAAAAGCTTAACATGCCTCGCTATGCTAACGGAATGAATCCATGTGCTATTTATGCGGTTAAGATGAGATGAGCACGACATAAACATCTTTAAACTTAGTGTTAAATTCAATCATGCAAGACGTTTTCACTATTGGTTGTTTATAGCAAATAGGCGTTAAATATAAACTTGAGCATGGTGCATCCCAAAGGTGTATGGATGGAATATATCAATTATTTTAAGCGTAAATTAAAAACTCAGCAGCAAATTGGCTTATGGGTAGGTTTAGCAGATGCGTATGGCACTGAAATTGCCGCCAATGCAGGCTATGACTGGCTTTTAATTGATGGGGAACATGCACCGAGTGATTTAAGAACCACTTTGTCACAATTACAAAGTATTGCGGCTTATCCCTCTCAAGCGGTGGTGCGCCCGCCGATTGGCAGTGTGCAACTCATTAAACAACTGTTGGATATTGGCGTACAAACTTTGCTGATTCCTATGGTTGAAAGCGTTGAACACGCTGAGTTGATGGTCAAAGCGGTACGTTATCCACCTGAAGGTATTCGCGGCGTAGGCGCAGCTTTAGCACGTGCAACTCGCTGGAACAGTATTCCAAATTATTACGCGACAGCGCATGAAAATATTTGTTTGCTCATTCAAATTGAATCGGTCACAGGTTTAGAAAATCTGGATGCTATTTTACAAGTCGATGGGATTGATGGGGTGTTTATTGGTGCGGTGGATTTATCTGCCACGATGGGTTATGAAGGCAATCCGAACCATCCAGAAGTACAAGCCGCTGTGGTCGATGCGATTCAACGGATTCGTGCAGCAGGCAAAGCAGCAGGGATTTTATCGACCCAACATGAAGTGACACAAAAGTATTTGGATTTAGGCACAGAATTTGTGGCAGTTGGGGTAGATACCAGTGTGTTGATGACTTCGCTGCGTGAGTTGTTGGCTAAATATAAAGCTGATGCCGAAGTGATTAAAACGGAAGGTGGGTATTAATCTGCTAGCTGAAGAGATTTTGGCTAAAGAGGTTTTAGTTAGCTATGTTTAGCTAAGTACCTTTAGTGTTGTATCTATTATTTTTATGTAAAGATGTTGCGCTTAATAGTTCCAATGACTCAGTTGCCAAGTTGCTAAGGCTTGATTTGGTTCAACTACTAAAATTTGTGCAGCATCTGCGCGCCAATCGCCTAATACAATTCTAGGTTTGCCGTGTTCATTGTGAATATTTGGACGATGCGTATGCCCATGAATTAACACATTTGCATGCTGCAAGGCTTGTGACACAGCATCTGCATTTACGTCCATGACGTCATAACTTTTGACTTGATTGGCTTGCTGACTTTTTTTGCGGAAACCTTGTGCAAGTTTTTGCCGAAAAGCCAAAGGTGTTTTCTTTAAAATCCCTAAAATGATGGGATTGCGAATGATTTTACGGAATTTTTGATAGGACACATCATCGGTACACAGCGCATCGCCATGTTCTAAACGTACCTGTTGTGAACCAATGTGCAGCGTGTACACATCGGGCAGGAGTTGTCCTGAAAATTGATCTAGAAATTTCTGACCTAAAGCGAAATCACGATTGCCGACAATAAAGTAAATTTGATTACCTGCTTGGCTAAATTGCTTTAGACGTGTAACAACTTCATCGAGCCACGCTGCGGTGTAATCATCGCCAATCCATGCATTAAACCAGTCGCCTAAAATATACAGTTGGGTGTTTTTATTTTGATAAGCGTCTAGCAAATCTAAAAACCCCCGAACAAGTCGAGGGTGATTTGGTGACAAGTGTAAATCTGCGATAAACAGATAGGTCACGAATTATTCCTTGGAATCTCCCGAAATCCCTCTTTTAAAAGAGGGATTTCTCCTCCCTAAACGAATTTTAAAGCAGTACTTTAAAATGATGTGCGTAAGCGAGGTCGGGTAAGATTCTTATTCAGCAATGATTTTTGCAGATTCAATCACCACATTTTCTAGTGGAACATCTGCGTGATAACCACGGTTGCCAGTACGCACGCCTTTAATTGCATCTACAACGTCCATACCTTCAACAACTTTACCAAACACGGCATAACCCCAACCTTGTGCAGTTTTGCCTGTGTGGTTTAAGAAAGAGTTATTTTTTACGTTAATGAAGAACTGTGCAGAAGCAGAGTGAGGTGCTTGGGTACGTGCCATTGCAATTGTACCAACATCGTTGCTTAAGCCGTTGTCTGCTTCGTTTTCAATCGCATCACGTGTTGCTTTTTCTTTGAAGTTTTCATCCATGCCACCGCCTTGGATCATGAAACCATCAATAACACGGTGGAAAATTACGCCGTCATAAAAACCATCACGAACGTATTCTAAGAAGTTAGCAACTGTAATTGGTGCTTTTTCAGCGTTCAATTCTAAAACAATACGACCTTTATTGGTGTTTAATTCGACTTGAGGAAAACTCATTGTGTAATCTCCTAAACATGGACACGAATGCCATGGGTTTTTTGGTTGAGAGAAGCATAAGCAAACTGTAAACTACAAGGCAAGTAAAAACGTTATTTTCTTTGTTAAAAACAAGGAAAAGCGTTCCAATGGGTGATGAATGCTTCACTGATGAAGTTTTTGCAACCCAGTTAATTCAATTTTATTTTAGAAGTGATTTTATTGCTATGAAGCCAAATGATGTTGTTGCATCTCTGCCAAACACCCCGACACCAAGTTCAAATGCCTCTGTCGATGCTGTGCAGCAAGAACAACAGCCGGGCTTGGACTTTATACGTCAAGTCATTACCGATGATATTGCGGCTGGTCGCACTCAACAGGTTGTGACACGTTTTCCGCCTGAGCCGAATGGTTATTTGCATATTGGTCACGTGAAAGCTATTTGCTTGAACTTTGGTATCGCACAAGAATATCAAGGGGTGTGTAACTTACGTTTTGACGACACCAACCCAGATGCAGAAGAACAAGAATATGTAGATGGTATTGCCAATGATGTGAAATGGCTTGGTTTTGAATGGAATGGCGAGCCACGCTACGCCTCAAGCTATTTTGATCAATTATATGCTTGGGCTGTTCAGTTGATTGAACAAGGCGATGCCTATGTCGATTTGCAAACTCCAGATGAAATTAAGCTAAACCGTGGTTCTTTTGTAGAGTCAGGCAAGAACTCGCCATACCGTGATACCTCTGTGGCAGAGAACTTGGCTTTATTTGAAAAAATGCGCAATGGCGAATTGGGTGAAGGTCAGGCAGTACTCCGTGCCAAAATTGATATGGCCTCTCCAAACGTACACATGCGTGACCCGATTTTGTATCGTGTTTTACATTCATCGCATCACCAAACGGGCGATAAATGGAAAATGTACCCAATGTATGACTATGCGCATCCATTATCCGATGCTATTGAAGGCATTACCCATTCATTGTGTACTTTAGAGTTCCAAGACCATCGTCCATTCTATGATTGGGTGGTAGAAAAAGTGAAATCTGAGGCTGTACCGCATCAGTATGAATCTAGCCGTTTGAACATCGATTACACCATCACCTCAAAGCGTAAATTGCGTAAATTGGTTGAAGGTGGTTTTGTAAATGGTTGGGATGACCCACGTATGCCAACAGTGGTAGGTATGCGTCGTCGTGGCTTTACACCAGAAGGTTTGCGTGATTTCTGTAAGCGTGTAGGTGTGTCTAAGTCGGATGGTATTGTGGATGTTGCAATGCTTGAATATTGCATCCGTCAGTCATTGGAAAATACTGCAGCGCGTGGCATGGCGGTGTTGAATCCACTTAAAGTGACTTTGACCAATTTGCCTGAAGCACTGGATTTAGTCCATGCACGTCATCCAAATGTAGATATGGGCGAGCGTAGTATTCCACTGACTTCTGAAATTTATATTGACCGTAAAGACTTTGAAGAAGTGCCGCCTAAAGGTTTCAAGCGTTTAGTGCCAGAAGGTGAGGTGCGTCTACGCCATGCTTATGTAATCAAGTGTGATGAAGTGATTAAAGATGCCAACGGCGAAGTTATTGAGCTGAAATGTTCAATTGACCCTGAAACTTTGGGCAAAAACCCAGAAGGTCGTAAAGTCAAAGGCGTGATTCACTGGGTATCTGCAAGTAAAGGCGTTGCGGCAGAAGTTCGTTTATATGATCGCTTATTTACTGAGTCTGATCCAGAAGTGGGTGATGATTTCTTGGCGAATTTAAACCCCGAATCGTTGACTGTGGTACAAGCCATTGTTGAACCTGCATTGGCAACAGCACAACCAGAAGATCGTTTCCAATTTGAACGTGAAGGTTATTTTGTTGCAGATCAGTATGATCACAGTGCGGAAAAACCAGTGTTTAACCGCATTTTAGACTTAAAAGACAGCTTCAAACCTGGCAAGTAACACCTTATTTAAGTTTTAGCTTGCAACTTGAAAGCCCAACTTGATCAATTCAGGTTGGGCTTTTGGTTTTATCTATTTGAGGTTTATAGAATATTTTGTGAGATATACAGTGTCGCTAAAATGGCAGCAATCAGCGGTTTTTATGCTGTTCCTGCTTCATCAGGATTTGCGGTAACTGCATTTTGGCTTTATCGCGTAGTTTCTTCTTAATATAGAGCACTAAAGCAAAGCAAGTGGTGGTCAGGGTCAGCATCATACTATTCATATAACTCATCAATGAACTGACATACCCAATGGTGGTCAAACGATCCATCATCTTAAATACTTGCGGACTGCTTTCTACACCTGTAATAGCCCAAGTGCATAAATGTTCACAGTTATTCATAATCAGATGATAATTATTTTCGTGCATTCTAGAACGCATACGACGCACCACTTTGCGGCCTTTATACTTGGGCGCATGATACGACTGCACAATAATATTTTTGCCGTGACTAAACTTTTCAATACTGGTCATTTCAATCGGGTGTTTTTTGAAAAGATGTGCGAAACCCGAATAGTGAATCACGCGACCACGCCCAGCATAGATGCCATGATGGCTATAGCCGAAGTGTTTCACAATTAAATGTGCCCCTAAAGGAAATCGTGTTTTCTGCTTGAGCATCAGAGGTGGTCCCACTTGTTTGAACAACTAAAAGCGTATTTATAAGTGATATTCCGCTCTAGTTAAGCCACCTTGTTTTGTTGGGGTAGCTGATCATAGTAAAACTCATTTGGTGTCATTTTGTCTAG